>JAYWCS010000224.1:0-18647 GCA_043780315.1 Bacteroidota bacterium
CATGAACAGAAGTCCTGCAGGCACTGCGCTCCATGCACCGATCGCCGCACTTTTTTTGGCAGACAGTTCATCGCGGGTCGTGAGATACCTTTGAACTGTTGTCTGATCCGTGCTAAAGGCCAGAAAATTAAAAGTCCATCCTCCTAGTAAAACAACCAAAAAATTGGGAGTTACGAGATTTAGCTGATCATCCATTAAGCTCAGCTTTCCACTTTTTCGAAGATGTTGCCAGATTTCATGAGCGTTCATGGGAAGGCGGTGTATGATCAGGAAGAGACAAAGCAGGGCCCCCCCGAACATCAGAAAGACCTGGAGCACGTCTGTCCAGATTACCGCTTTGATGCCTCCTTTAAAAGTGTAGGCCAGCGTGATAAGGCCCATCAGCAACACACAAACATTTACACTGATACCTGTGACAATAGTCAGTGCGATACTGGGTAATACCAGTACAATGGATATCCTTCCGATATGCGATAAAATATATAACAGTGAGGCGGAAAATCTGACCAGATAATTAAATCGTTTATCGAGATATTCGTAGGCTGAGGTAATTCCGAGACGCCGGTAAAAAGGAATAAAATATTTGTTCACCACCGGAATGACCAAAACCACCGCGATGGTCGGAAAAAAATAAAACCAGTTTGATCCGTAGGTATTTGCAGGCGCTGACATAAAAGTAATCGCACTCAGGTTTGCTCCCAAGATACTGATCCCCACGGCCCATGCGGGCATCTGGCCGTCTGCTTTAAAATAATCTGCTGTCGTGCGCTGCCTGCCGGAAAATCGAAGTCCAATCAGCGCAATCAACAGGAGATAGCCGAAAAGAACGATATAGTCCCATGAAGAAAAAAAATTGTTCTCCCTAACAGCCCCAGTCCAAACGCGTGTTTGTCCTGATTCATTGAAAGATATCAGAATGAGTTTGTTCTGATACATGTACAGCTTTCTCTTTACAGCCGGTGTATCCGGCAAGGACTGCAGAAAAGAGACTTGTTTTGTTATCGTATTTAATAAATACAGACTGTCATTTGCCCGTGATTTTTTTTCATACTGACAAAGCAAAATATATGTGCTTCCTATTGATGTCCCGGTTACACTGATAAATGACAATACCAAATGACCACTGTCAGCAGCTATCCATTTCGACTTACGTGTATCATAAATAAATATTCTTGAAAGCGTGCTGTCTGCAGAAGAAGCTAGTGCATAAATACTGGGATACTCACCGTTAGATTGTACCACCAAATGGGTGTATATATAACCTGCGGGAAAATCAGGCAGTCGTTTCCATGACAATTGCCTGTCGTTTGTTTTACAAACAAAAAAGTTTCCTGAGATTCCATCGCCTACGATATATGCATTCTCTCCTTCTATGGCGAGCGAAGAATTTTGAAGATTTGCAGGAATAACAGGTAGTTTTTTATTTGAAGAATCCGCAGACCATATTTCTTCTTTCGTCAAAACAGATTCACCTCGCTGATTAAACAAAAACTCAAGACGGTGCACAATAGAATCAAAACCTGCGTCACCGGTATCTTTAAATTTCGTCCAATGAATATCATTGAGCGGGATGCTGTCTTCCGCGTGTAGCGAAACAATCGCCAACATTAAATTCAATAACAGAAAACCTATTTTCAATTTCATTTTAGTATATCTCCCGATCGCATTACGTTATTTAATTGCCGTAACGGAAAGAGTTCTTACTCCCGCACGGATTTCTCCACTGATATAAACCCATTTATCTTTCCAATGCACGACCGGCAGCGTAACCGCCGCGGGTACCTGCCAGATACTATTTCCGAAATCCCAAGTATCGCTGGCAGGATGATAGAGCAGGACTGAGCCTGCAACATCCACTTCTGTTTCCGGATTTTTATGGAGTGCCGAAACACCGTCTATGCCTCCCCAGAAAAAAAAGTCACCGTTTTGCAAAACCGGTAGTGGAAAGCCACCGGCTGCCATGGCTTTTGGCATGGGCGCCAGTTTGTGCCAGTTTCCTTTCCACCGGTCACCATGATTTGAAATTTCCAATACATATGCATCCTGTAGAATTTCGCTATAAGAAGTTCCCGAGTGAGTGATGCCATCTGTCTCTCCGCCGAAGAGATAAAAATTTCCCTGATAGCTGGTAGAAAGCGCAAGCGATCTGGTTTTGCCCGGAATGGGATCCAACTCTACCCATCCTTTTGATATATTATTAAGATCCATCACGAAGCAACGGTTAGTGGCAAGTCCTTTTGATTTACCACCGGCAACAATAAAAAGATCACCGACCAGACCACCGGTCGCATAAGATAAAGGAATGAGCAGTTCCGGCAGCGTTTCCATTTGCAGATCATCCCCTTTTTGTAGATAAGCAACAACTTGCGAAAGATCCTGACTGCTGTCATTACCTCCCGCAATAATAATTTTATTATTATAGGAAACTGAAACCCCGTAAGCTAACGGTCTGGATAATTTTTTATTCAGCCGTATCCATTTTTTATTTCGCAAAACATATATATCATCATACCATTTTTTCTTCCCTCCCTTCCAGGGCATTTTATCCGGGAAATTGGTTCCTCCCATGCAAAATAAAAGTTCTCCGCTAACTCCGGCATTCATACCTGCCCTTCCCAATTTTTCAGGGAACGGAGGTAATTTTTCCCAATTTTTTTCCTGAGCCGAAACAAACACAGACGGGGCGCCAAAAAAAATCATAAGGAAAATATATTTTTTTAACAATCTCATTTTTAAGGATGATTACTCAGGAACGAAAATGAATTTTAAACAATGCGCCCGGGCCGGGTTCCGAATATCCTCCCGTAACGATTGCTGTTGTATGATTGATAAAAATCAGATTGCTGGTCAATGGCATTTCAGTATCATAAACTTCCACCGTCGCTCCGTTATAAGAAATACGTAAAACCGATCCCATACCATAGTGCGCTACCCAAAGATTTCCGGTAGGATCCATCGCCATTCCATCCGGCAGATTGGATTCAATATTGCCCGAAGGGTGAACGGGCAGAGCAGCAAAGGAAATTATCTTTCGATTCTTTAAAGAAATTTGTATAATTCTGTTTCTGTAGCTTTCAGCAACCCAAAGAAAACGGCCGTCCCGAGAAAGAATCAATCCATTGGGATAATCCAGACTCGTTGCAAGAACCTCTTGCGAGCCGTCTCGTCCAATAAAAAATACTTTTCCATTTTCGCGTATTGAATCAGTGAAATAAATATTATCTGAATTGTCAGCCACCAAATCATTGGGACAATATACTTTTTCTCCTGCGCAGTTTCCTTCTATAACAGAACCAATACAATTTCCGGAAGCGTCGAACCGGTATATGCAAGCAGTTACTGAATCACAAACCAGGTGTTCGTCGTTTTCTAAAATATATTGCCCGTTAGGGCAAGTCGTTTCCGCCCATACCGATAGACGTCCCAGCTTATCCATTTTATAAATGACACCTCCGCTAAGCGTAGTAAAATAGAGGTTTTGCCCTCTATCCATAGCCGGTCCTTCCGTATAAAAAGGAAGTTCGGCCAGCTTTTCGATCTTGTTAATTTGTCCTCTCAATATTTTCACTGTTTCGGTCATTCAGTTTGTTATAGGTTCGAAAGGAAACATCGGCTTTCTTCTTTTTGAGTAACAGAATCCTGTTAGATCTGCTTGAGTCATTCCGGGTGAATCAACAGGTAGTATCGTTTTGCAGATACCTTCATAGGCAGCAATTGGCGCGTTCACTCCCTTTGCCACAATAAAGTCAAGTGATACCGGATCAATTTCAAATGCAGTCAGTTGTCGAAGACTGTATGGTGGTGTGCGAAGACTGGTAAACATGACCAAGCCCTTATCGCTTGTTTCGAGAACAGCAATCTTTCCCATATCAAATTCGGTGAGTCCGTCGTGTCGCGCTTCGGTTTCAGTAAACTGGCCGTTGGCAACCTGTTTAACCCGTCCGGTAAAAATATATTCGTCTGATTTATTCAGATAAGAATTCCGGCTAAGGGTGATTTGATCCCCAAATTCATGACTACTAAAACCTGCCACAGCTTCAGGATCATGAATGCATATAAAATAATTTTGCAAACGATTTTTTTGTAGTAGTTCTAATAAATATGTACTGTTTCCCGGCGCACCTCCACCTACATTGTCTCCCATATCCAGTAGTAATACCGGTTTGGGATATTCCCTAATTCTGGAAATCAAATCCAGCGGATTTTCTCGTTGTCTATTAAACCGTTTTATATCTGTCAACATCAATTCGCCCAGACGAGCAGCCGTTGTTCTCGCATCGATTAGTTCTTTATCCGCAATAACGAGGACCGAACTCCCCATATCCTCCACATCCGCATAGGGAAATCCAAAAAGAACATTTACGGAAAGAATATTTTCTTCTTGGTTCAGGATTTTAGCATAGTCGAATAGCTCCTTGCAGGGCGATGAGCCGGTATGTTGTCTATCAATACTAATAACCATCGGAAGTTGTAAAAGAAATTGAACGGGTTTTCGTTTTTGTGTTATGCAGGAGATCATGAGTTCGGCCGCTTCGATTCCTGTTTCACGCTGATCGATATGCGGATTGGTTTTGTAGGCAATTAAACCATCGGTACTGTTTATCATCAGCTGACTCAAGTTGGCATGCGGATCCAGCGTACCGATGATTGGCACTAATTCACCTAATGTCTTTCTAATCTGACTCAACCAATATCCATCCAGGTCATCGATGGATTGGCCCACGGCTGCTCCATGGGCAACGAACAGACATCCGTCCAGAGGCAGACTTTTTCTCAAACCTTCCAGTAGTTCATCTATAATTATCCGACAGGCATTCTTTTCAATTGCACCACCGGGCTGGGCAGCCGCGTAGAATACAGGTATTAGTTCGAACCCATTTTTCTCTAATGATTCAATCATACCGCCTATTTCATGATGGGCATGAAGAAATTTTTCCGTAATTGCATTCCCCTTCAGCCAAAAGAAATCCTTAAAGTCCTGCAAAGAGGTCGTTGTCGATATGAATGTATTTGATTCATGACTGAAGCCAAGAATTGCAATCCGGTTCGGCATACTTATTTTTTTATATAAGCCACAGCATCCACTTCAAATTTTAGCAGATCACCCAGGCAACCCACGATGGTTGTTCGAGCGGGAAAGGGAAAACTGAAAAACTCTTTATATATCTCATTGAACGCCGCGCGATATTCCGGTTTACCTAAAAAATTCTGAACTTTCACTACATCTGAAAAGTCCAGACCTGCTCCCCCGAGAATCAAACCCAGGTTTTCAAAAGATCTTCTGCATTCTTCTTCAAAACTGTCCTCGATAATATTTCCTTCTTTGTCCACAGAGGCCTGACCTGATATAAATACAAAATCGCCGGCCCGCATAGCTGGGGAGAAGGGAAGAAAACTTTTCGGAATTGCTTCTCCTGTAATCACCTGTTTGTTACTCATATTTATTTTTTTAACTTTTTAATTTTTCCAATTCGTTTCTATCAGCGTCTTTAGCGAATGGAGATCCAGTGAATCTGCGGCAGGCAAATTAAAATATTTATCGACTGAAGACATATCTTTAAATCCACTTCCTGTGACCAGGCAAACGACTTTTTCATCTTCCCTGACTATTCCTTTTTTTAGCGCGTGACTAACCGCGGCGAGCGCTACGGCTCCGGCAGGTTCTGAAAAAACACCGGCTATCGTAGCCAGCATCTTATGATAATCATACACATCAGAATCTGTAACAATAAACCCGGTACCACCAGTTAAACGGCAATTACTAATCACTTCATTCCCGTCCAGCACATTGGGAACCTGTAGACCGCTGATTGAAGTCGTCGAGGCCGTCACCGCATTTGCATGCTCTTTCCCTGAACTCAGAGCAGAAGCAATGGTGTCATTACCGAGGGGTTGCACGCAATGTACTCGGGGCATTTGAGCGATTCCATTTCGGTTAGCCCAGACCATTATACCCCTTGCCACAGAGAGCGTGAGGCCGCCGCCGCCAGCAGGACAAAAAATATGATCCGGTATAAAACCCGGAATATCCATCAGTTCGTAACCGAGGGTTTGAACACCTTCCATTCCCTCAGGTGCAAAATGGTAAGCACTGATGGGCAGTGGCATTTCACGATCTGCTGAAAATTTTTTGAGTAGATCAAAGACGGCCGCAGAAATATACGGATCCTTCCCAAAACCTCTTACCGTGCACACCGTTGCCCCGTATAACTGCATTTGTCTGATCTTTTGTACCGGCGCCCCGTCTACAACAACCACCAGACATTTTAAACCGGCTGCTGCGCAATAAGCTGACAGGGCGGCTCCTGTATTTCCACTGGACGTAGCAATACAAATTCGCTGGTTCCTTTTTCTCATCAGGCTAACCAATACAGAAGCAAACCTGTCCTTATAAGAACCGGAAGGATTTAGGTTTTCCAGTTTGAGATATAAATTTTTAAGTCCAATTTTTTTTGCCAGAGCTGGTGATTCAATCAGGGGCGTAGAACCCTCTCCCAGACTAACCGTTTCGTCAGGATCTATTTCAGGCAATAAGGAACGATATTTCCACATGGTATTAAAACTCTTTTGGAAACTGAATTTGTTTCAGCCGGTAGCTGTTTAAATTATTTTCAAAACCTCCGTCGATCACCAGGGATGCGCCTGTTATAAATGCAGCTTTTTCAGAACTCAGCCAAAGAATTGCTTCGGCTATCTCTCCGGGAGTTCCGGACCTGCCCAGTGGTGTCAATTGTAGCATTTCATCCGAAAGTTCCTGACTGATATTTTGCTTCTGTTCATTCTCATAGTCTCTGCTGAGATCCGTGTCGATATATCCCGGTTTTACGGATAGAACCCGGATGCCGCTTCTTCCATAAGTAACTGAAAGTTCGCGGGTAAGACTTTCCATCGCTCCTTTAGCTGCAATATAGGCGGGACTTGTCCCTCCTGGTCTGTCTGACATTACGCTAGAAATATTTATGATTACTCCTCCAGATCCGGACTGTTCCATTTTTTCAGCGCAGTATTTTGAAAGGAAGGCAGGCGCGCCGAGACAGACGTTCAGTGTATCCGCCCATGTTTTTAATGAAATCGTCCGCATGGTTTCAATGCTGCGATCTGCCGCATTGTTCACCAGCACATCGATTCTTCCCCAGATACGGAAGAGTTCTTCAACGATTTCGGACCAGCAGTTACTGTCTGATAAATCATGCTGAAAAACTAAAGATTCCTCATTGTACTGTTGTTGTATAGTGGCAGCAAGCGCTTCCATATCCAGATTGTTTCTATCTACCATGCACAAACGAAAACCTGCGGAAGCAAAAGCAAGTGCGGTCGCCCGGCCGATTCCTCCGGCAGCACCTGTAATAATGGCCACTTTTTTAGTTTTCATCAATCTGTATTTTTCCAGGTTTTGTAATGGGTAAGATATTTCCTAATGCATCACCTTTTTTGACACGTGATTTTGTCCGTACGAACAATACCAATCCTTGTGCATTTCCTTTTACGATTTCTTCTGAACCGCTGGTCAGATCGATCACCCGTCCCCAGACATCCCCCTTTGAAATAATTTGACCAACAATTATGTCAGCAACAAAATGTCCGTCTGCAGGTGATTGCATTTTATCCTGCAAGTAGCCCACTTCACGAGTATGATCTTCTACCCAATACCGGTTTTCTGTTTTATCAGTAAAGTCTTTCTCAACCATCTCCAGCATTGCGAGCACGTTCAGACATCCCTGCACATAGGCATCACTGATTTTTTTACGGGTTAGGCCAGCGCCGCCGAATTCGGTATAGATCGCTGGAACTGCTGCGTCTCTAGCGACGGAAAGTGTTCTTCCATTTAGACTGGCATCGGTTCCCCAGATGACCGGAAGACCAAAAGCGGCCGCCATATTTTGTTGTGTGGTAAGTATGTCGTGATTATTGTGCAGCATGTAGCCGGCCAGTGGAAATATGTCAAACAAAGAGCCTCCTGTATGCATGTCGATATAGTAATCGGTGTTGCGAATCCGTCTGCTGATCGCCCATGCAATTTGTTCCGTAGGACGTCCATACTGATTACCGGGGCAAACTCGTGCGAGATCCAGCCCATCTCCGCCAACGCGATGATTTGCGCGGAAGGCCGGAGGATTTGCGATGGGCACAATGGTCACCTTACCTTTCAACAGTTTTTGATCCAGCACAGCAAGAAGAGAATGAGCTGCGATCATGGGTTCATATTCATCACCGTGAACACCGGCGGTGATGAGCACTGAAGGACCGGGTCGTGATCCCTTCTTCGTATATACGACCGGGTTATCTGCTGCGCTTATTGTATTGTGTATGTCTTCACTCATCTGTAAAAGCAGTTCAGCAGAATTCTTTTAATGGTTAAGGCCCTCGTTGACCAGTCAAAATAACCCAGCAGAACTTCCGATTTCGTAAAATGAATTGCCGTATAACAGTATGAACCTTTTGGGTTATCCTCAATTTGTTTTTCTTTCTCCCAGCTTTTCCCTCCGTCAAAAGAAATAGCTATGGAGAGCGGTGTTCTGTCCTGCGATTCTACATTATGGTTCCACACCATCAACAAATTTTTTGTTCGGGGTATCTTCACGATCGAAGCAGGCGATAGTGGAGACGGAATATTACTTTTTTTAACCGGGGACCATGTCAGTCCACCATCAACAGATCTGGAAATAAACTGAGCATGCTGATCGCTGCGCATGAATACCATCAAACTGTCACTTGACAGGGAAACGATTCCCGGTTCCTGTAGTAAAATATTCTGCGGATTGGGAATCTCTTTACTTGGTTTCCAGTTGTCTCCGCCGTCGTCCGAATAGTAAACCCAGATACGCCCTTCGTTATGAGACACCTTGTCGCCTACACCTGCGTGTTGGGAAACGGGCATCAGCAGTCTTCCACCTTTAAGCTGAATGACACGGCTATTATTCAGAACAAAATATCCATTTTCCTTCCTTATGCAGGGTTTAGGTAAACTCCATGTTTTCCCTTCATCTTTCGACCAGCGGATTTGGGGAATACAATCGATATCTGAATTTTTTTTCAAATAAAACAAAGCAATCCGGCCATCATTTAATCTCAATAGTGAAACCGACATAATATTGAGCGCTTCTTCTTTGTCCGCTATCAACAGATCTTTGTCTGTCCAGGTTTTGCCGTCGTCAAAAGAATACCTACCAGCCAGATAAGCCGGCGCTTCGTCGGCGGATGAACCGCTTGTAAAATGACTATAAATAAAAAGAATACTACCATTTTTCAGGTTTACAAAATCTCCTTCGCTATTTCTTGGATTGTTCGCTCCAGGTGACAAAACCAAAACCATCTTGCTACAATCACGAAGAGATTGCGCCTGACTTTGCCCGCTGAATGTTATCAACGAGAGGAAAATCCAAATTTTAAAGGCAGCAACCAATTTCATTCTTATAATTTAGTACCCTGGATTTTGAGCGACCAATGGCTCCAGACTGAGCGTATTGGAAGTGATTGGAAAAAGCATCAGATAATCCTGACCCGCTCTGCCTTGCAAAGAAGGCACTTTTTCAAATGCTTTTCCAAATCTCACCAGGTCCCACCAGCGTTTTCCTTCGAAGGTAAATTCAAATAGTCTTTCCAGAAGAATCGCTTCATCATTTGCATCCTGACTTGCCGCAACAAATACATGTGCGGGATAGTTAGCACCATATGCGCGAACACGAATCATATTGATCTCGTTAGTTGGATCCTGACCAAGTGCATTTTCTGCTTCTGCCTTCATCAGCAGGACATCAGCATAACGGTAAATCACATAGTCATCCAGAAACTGACGTACACCGGATGGATTATCATCGAACCCTTTAAACTTATTGACGATGGACGTGAAATAGGTTTTCGTGGTCCCGTCAGTTGTATATATTTTTGTGACACAGGATTTCTTGCGAAGGTCATCATCTCCAAACTGAGATACCAATGTGTCCGAAGGAGACCATGTTGAATATCCTCCGGGTGTTCCGATAGCTGCCAGCGAAGCGCTGTCTGCATTGGATGGTATGTAAGCCGGATAAATATACATGTGCTGATAGAGATTGTACCTGGATTCTATATTATAGAAACGTGAGGCCATCAAAATTTCCTGATTACCCTTGTTATAATAACGGAAAATGGTGTCGTAGTAGGTTAACAGCGATACGTCCGCGCTATCAACGATGCTGTTCAGTGCCGATAATGCCGTAGTAAAATCCGGTGCGCCGCCGTTCATTATTTTTCCTGTCCATAAATACACATCGGCTTTTAGTGCATTGGCTGAAGGTTTTGTCCAGTTACATCTTCCGCTTTGAAAATTATAGTCGGGGAAAAGTGCAAGTGCACTCTCCAGATCACTTTTAATCAGCGTAAAAATATCTGCTTTCGGTGAACGGGATTTTTGGGTACTTGTCGGCGAATAAGATTCCGTCGGTTCTGTGATCAGGGGCAGGTCTCCCCAGGTTCTGGTTAAAACAAAATACATATATGCCCGCATCGTATAGGCTTCTGCCAGGATACTTTTTTTTGCAGCTTGCGAGGTAAAAGTAATGCCGGGAACATATTTCAGCAAAAGATTGGCGTCGTGGATTACTTTGTAAGGCTGATTCCAGTCCAGGTATGAATTGTCCTTGGTCAGATTGTTTTGATAATATGCCCCGGTATATGCGTCGACACCAGTGATGCTGGGCCCCATGGTTTCGCTGCGGGCTTCACCCATCATGAATAAATCATTGCTGGCTTCTCTCCGGAGGTCTACATACATTCCCGTAAGGGCACCCTTGGCATCATCGGGGGTTTTCCAAAAATTAGCGACCGTAATAAAACTAACTGGTTCCTGATCTAAGTTTTTGGTACAGGAATTCAAAGCAATGGCCGAAAGGAACAATAAAAATGTAAATTTATTTATCTGTTTCATGGCTGTAATATTGTTAAAAGGTGATGCTTGCTCCGACAATAAGATTTCTTGGCACAGGATAACGTCCGTAATCATTACCGCCCAGTTCAGGACTTAATCCTTTGTATTTGGTGAAGTAGTAAAGATTACTACCGGTAATATGGAACCTGATGGCGCTGATTCCGACCTTCTGCAGTGCTTTTTGCTGAAGCACATAAACCAGGGTCACTTCTCTCAAAGCAATAAAATCTCCTTTTTCATACATGGTGGAATTTCCACGGTAGAGATTGCTTTGCACGTTTTGGTCTGCCCAGTAAAACTTCGGGATATCTGTTTTGTCGCCTTGTTTCTGCCAGGAGTTGGAAAGGTGTTTCGACAAACCATTTTCACCCTGGAACTGACCCAGCATGGAAGCCCGCACATAATTGTAAATTGTTTGTCCCGTGGTATAGTCCATACGAACATAGAGCGAGAAATGTTTGTATGAGAAGTTATTCATAATTCCTCCGGTAAGTGTCGGATATTGATTACCCACATATACCCTGTCCCGTGAATCAATCACACCGTTATTATCTGCATCGAGCCAATTCACATCGCCCCCAGGTTTGGTTTTATTGGTGATATCGGGAATCATGTCGGTCGGTGCACCAGCTGCTTCCTGATCAGTACTGTAGATTCCTTTTTGCTTATAGGCAAATATGTCTCCGATCCGTCCTCCTTCCTGAAGTCCGCCCGCATATACGTAGGCTCCTGTTTTGGAATCCCAGATATATTCTCCGCCAATCCGGTTATTGGGAATGCCGTTTTGCGGCAGTTTCATAATCGTTGTTTTGACCTTTGATATATTTAAAGCCACATCCCACTGGAACGGATTTTTTTCGTTCATCACTTTATACTTGAGTTCCACTTCGATTCCCTTATTCTGGAGAGTACCGTAATTGGTCAGAATTGCTGAGAATCCGGTTGATAAAGGAAGATTTAAATTGGTGAGCAGGTGATCGGTGGTTCTGTCGTATACATCTACCAATGCTGTGAGTCGATTATTAAAAAATCCAAGATCAGTGCCCAGGTCAACTGTTCTTGATCTTTCCCATTCCAGATCCTGATTGGCCATGGATGTATTAGTCACCGCTGCATTGCCATTGTAAACACCGCCAACGGCGTACTGTCCCTGCGCCTCATAGGGTCCCAGACCTCCTATGTTTCCATTCACTCCATAACTCGCGCGCAATTTGAAAGAAGAAAACTCGGTAGGCATTGCTGTCCAGAAATTTTCTTTGTGCAGATTCCAACCCGCTGAGATACCCGGGAAGAAACCCCATTTATGATCTGCACCCAGATTAGAGGCACCGTCATATCGCGCATTCAGCGATAACAAATATTTCTGTTTGTAGTCATAGTTGATTCGTCCGAAATAACTGATGATGACCTGTGTCCATTCATATCCGTTGACATTGTAAGGTTGTGCCGATGCATCGAGTGTAGGCACAAGATCCGAGGATGCTCCTACGCCTGCAGCAAAGAGGTAAGAATAATCGGTTTGAAAATAGGAGTACCCGGCTTTTACATCAATCGTATGCGCTTTGTTGAATACATGGTTATAAGAAAATATAGCATCTGCCTGGATCTGCGTTTGTTTGCTGTAATTTCCTTCCATATATCGCGAAGTCACCCGGTTATTCACGCCATTGAGAAAAGCTTTCTGAAAATACCGGCTGTCTGTCGTGAGTTTATAGAATGACGCCTGTGGCTCAAAGGACAATCCGGGAAGCAGATCCCATTGCATACCGGCAATCATAGTCAGATTATCTTTACTGTTCTTGGCGTTCTGGGAATTAACGATATATACCGGGTTACCGATCGAGTTATTAATACCCGGCGCCAACGTACCATCTTCAAACTCGTATTTCGCGGTTGGCGGCAGCAACATAGATCTTCCAAATGTGGCCGTAAGATTTGGGATTTCATTATCACTGGAAGTCGAGTAAATCAATTTGTCATAGACCTTGATATTATCCTTCACCCTGAAATCATTTCCCAGATTAAAGGAAAATCGTTTATACCTCGACGTTATAGCGATACCCCCATTATCCATATAACCAGCGCCTACAATATAAGTTGACTTGTCAGAGCCACCGGACACAGAAAGGTTGTGATTATTGGAAAGGGCTGTCTGGAACATCAGATTTTGAAAATCGGTTCCTTTAAAGATGATTTTTTTGGAAGGGTTCACCGGATCAGGCATACTTTCCCATCCCTCGTTTAATTTGTATTGATTTGCAGGAGTCAGATACTGAGTGGTCCATGCAGTACTATTGGTGAGGTCATTACCCGTACCTCCGGAACTGGCCAGGGTAAGCAGACTATTATAAGAAGGCACGATGGACGCACTGGCAGCGATGCCCGTCCGCTGATAATATATATAGTCTCTCGCTGAAAGAGTATTGTACAGTTTAGCCACTTTAGAAGACGTAAGGTCATAACTATAGGAGATTCTTGCCTGTCCTGCTTTCCCGGTTTTGGTAACCACGATTACCACACCGTTGGAAGCTCTTGCTCCATAGATCGCTGTGGAAGCCGCGTCTTTCAGAACCTGTATCGACTCAACGTCCGCAGCATTGAGATCGCCGATATCTGATCGGATCACTCCGTCCACCACATATAGTGGTGAAGACCGATCAGGATTATTTATGGAAGTACCACCGCGTACCACCACCTGCGGTGCTGCTCCCGGCTGGCCCGAAGTCGTCTGCACCTGTACTCCGGATACTGATCCCTGCAGCGCCGACTCTATATTGGCGTAGGGCACATTTTCCAGCACTTTGTTATCCATTTTTGAAATCGCACCCGTGACCTGATCGCGGGACTGCTTGCCATATCCGATGACAACCACGTCTTTGAGACCGGTTAAAATTTTTTCCAGGTAGACATCGAGAAATGATTTTTTGTTTAACGGTAGTTCAATCGTTTTCAGACCGACAAAACTGAATACCAAAACAGTATTGTCCGGTACAGTGATTTGATACCTACCTGTGGAATCGGTTACTATGCCCCGGGTAAGCCCTTTTTGAGCTACCGATACACCAGACAAGGGAATCCCCGTTTCGGCCGATTTGACCTGGCCGGTAATGGTTCTGTTTTCGGGAGGGTTTTGGAAGGCGAAAGTGTCCAGGGACAGCAAAATACTTACTACGAGAAACGCGGGGAAAAGACGCTGCATATGCAATTATTTTGGCTTGAGTGAATAATATGTCTTACATATGTCAAAGATTATGAAAAAAATGATATCAGCAAAAAAAAATTTAACTTTCTTATAATACTTGCTATACCTGCACATAAAATCGCATTAAAGATTGTTTATCAATTAATTATAAATATATTAATAATCTTATTAAAGATATCTAAATTAACTAACATACTCGATTTTTAAAAAGTCTTACATATAACCGAATAAAAACTGCTTAACATTCATTGACAATAAGTACTACTTATTTAATAAATCAGGATATTTGCATAACTAAACTTTTGTCTTTTGAAAAAAGCTGTACTGACAGGGCTAAAACCACTGGTCAATTTATCTCAGGTTGACAAGATAGAAATCAGTTTACAGGAGTATTTCAGAAATGGTAATTTTTTGCCTGGAGACGCTATTCCCAAAGAAATCGAGCTTGCCCAGACTCTGAAAGTCAGCCGCACTGCAGTACGGGAGGCGCTCTCCCGTTTTAAGATCCTGGGTATTATTGAATCCCGTAAAAACCGGGGGATGATCATTACGCGGCCGGATATTTTAAATAATCTTCACCGGGTTTTAGACACCCAGCTTCTGGATGGTCCGACCATGCGGGAGATCTTTGAATTCCGTCTGGTCGTGGAGTTGGGTTTAGGAGATATCCTGTTCCTTCGTAAAACGAATCAGGGGCTTGCAGATTTGGAAGAAATCGTAAAACGGGAAGAAAATACAAAATCAAAAAGTGAGCTGCTTAAATGTGATGTAGATTTTCACTCTATGTTATATGAGATATCGGGTAACGATACGATCCACCGTTTTCAAAAGATATTATTACCTATTTTCGAATATGTCAATAAAGATTCCGATTCCACCACTTCCGGATCTAATCCCGAACATCCTGTTACTCACCGAATGCTGCTTAATACACTCCGAAATGGTAACGCCGAAACTTTTAAAAATCAGATGTACGAACATTTGAGTTGTTATTTCGCGCAGATTTAATTCCAGCTGGAACTTCAAAACCAGGTTTCCGAATTCCTAAGCCTTTATTTCAGGCCGATCTAATTTGCATTAGAAAAAAGAAATAAATTTTATATATATAGATATTTTTTAGATATTTTAATTTGTACATTTGTCTGACATATTAATTATATATGAAATCCCAAGAACTGATTGTTCCGCTTAATGAGGTAGGAATCAATGATATCGATAAAGTAGGTGGTAAAAATGCATCTCTTGGCGAAATGCTTCAAAACCTCAAGCAGCTGGGTTTGCGAATCCCCGGCGGATTTGTAATCACGGTGGATGCCTACCGGAAGTTCATTGATCAGAACAAACTGGATAACGAAATCCGGCGCCTGGTTTCTCTCATTGATTTTAACGATATCGAATCTCTCCGACGTTCGGGTCTGCAAATCAGGCAACTGATCAGAAATTCAAAATTTCCGGCAGCCCTGAGCACCGAAATCACCGAGGCTTATTTTGAACTGTCAAAATTGTATGGACAGGAATCGACTGACGTTGCTGTGCGTTCAAGTGCAACAGCCGAGGATTTACCCGATGCCTCATTTGCGGGTCAGCAGGAAACTTATCTGAATGTGCGTGGACCCGCCTCATTGATGGATGCCGTTAGAAATTGCTTTGCCTCTCTTTTTACAGACCGCGCACTGAGTTACCGGGAAAACTTCGGTTATGATCATTTCGCAGTCGGTCTGTCTGTCTGTATACAAAAAATGGTGAGGTCTGATCTGGGTTCCTCAGGCGTAGCATTTTCTATAGATACTGAATCGGGATTCAAAGACGTGGTGGTGATCAATGGCTCCTGGGGCCTCGGTGAACTGATTGTACAGGGATCCATTTCTCCGGATGAATTCATCGTTTTCAAACCTACTTTGATTGAGCCGTTCAAGCCAATCATCGAGAAGAAATTCGGCCATAAGGATAAAATGATGGTCTACGGCGACGATCCGGATGAAAGAGTGAAAGTGATTCCGGTTGAAAAAGCAAACCAGTCAAAGTTTTGTCTTACCGATGATCAGATCATCCAGCTGGCCGGATGGGTCTGCCTGATCGAAAATTATTACACCAAGATAAAAGGCCACTGGTGTCCCATGGATATAGAATGGGCAATAGATGGTTTAAGTCAGGAATTATTTATCGTGCAGGCGAGACCCGAGACCATTCATTCCAGAAAATCCGATCATACTCTCACCGAATACCGGATGTTGGAAACAGGTCAAACACCACTTCTAAGAGGAATTGCAGTCGGTGATAAAATTGGATCCGGTAAGGTGTCATTATTATACTCGTTGGATAAGAGAGTGGGGGACGGACATGAATTTATTGCCGGAAGTGTGCTGGTTACCGATATGACTGATCCAGACTGGGAGCCAATCATGAAGAAGGCTTCGGCGATCGTCACCAATAAAGGCGGAAGGACCTGTCATGCGGCTATTGTTGCCCGTGAGCTCGGTGTACCGGCAATTGTAGGTTGCGGTAATGCTACAGAAATTTTACTGGAAGGACAGGAAGTTACCGTGTCGTGCGCAGAAGGCCACGAAGGATCGATTTACGCGGGTAAACTCGAATTCCAGGAAATCACGACCGACTTAAGTACACTTCCAAAAATCAAAACACCTCTGCTATTAAATGTGGGATCACCTGCAATGGCTTTTCATTATGCACATCTGCCCCACCAGGGCGTGGGTCTTGCGCGAGAAGAATTTATCATCAGCAATTATATAAAAGTGCATCCGCTGGCACTGTTGCACCATCATGAAATCGGGGACGAAGCGCTGTCAGCAGAAATTGGTCTATTGACTAAAGGGTTTGCTTCTGAAAAAGATTATTTTATCAAAAAACTTTCATTTGGTATAGCCCGCATTGCGTCTGCTTTTTATCCCAAGAAAGTGATCGTCCGATTTTCAGATTTTAAGAGCAATGAATATTTTA
This sequence comes from Bacteroidota bacterium, assembly GCA_043780315.1. Taxonomy (GTDB): domain Bacteria; phylum Bacteroidota; class Bacteroidia; order Chitinophagales; family Chitinophagaceae; genus Puia. The sequence continues at coordinate 17,067 of JAYWCS010000224.1, forward strand.
ATCTTCTGGGTGGAAAATATTTTGAACCGATCGAGGAGAATCCGATGATCGGCTGGAGGGGCGCAGTACGTTACTATTCAAAAAAATTTAAAGAAGCTTTTGCGCTAGAATGCCATGCTATACAACTGGTGCGTGAAAAAATGGGATTGAGTAATGTTGTGATCATGATCCCTTTTTGCCGCACGGTGGAAGAGCTCATCAAGGTCAAAGAAACAATGAAGGAATTTGGGCTTGAGCAGGGGAAAAATGGTTTGCAATTATTTCTGATGGCTGAAGTGCCTTCTAATATTCTGATGGCAGAAGAATTTGCCCAGCATATTGACGGGTTTTCGATTGGCTCCAACGATCTAACGCAGTTGACCCTTGGGCTGGACCGGGATTCATCGCTTGTCGCTGAACTCTATGATGAACGGAACGAAGCTGTAAAGCGTATGTTACAGATGCTAATTCGTGCTGCGAAGAAAAAAGGTGTAAAAGTCGGCATTTGTGGTCAGGGTCCTTCGGACTATCCGGATTTTGCTCAGTTCCTGGTCGCGGAAGGTATTGATTCCATCTCCGTAACGCCTGACTCCATCATCAAAACCATCAAAGCCATTGCTGAAGCAGAAGAAAAAAATCATGTCAACATATAGTCTCTATGAACTTACCGGCTGGACAGGCTCCGTTTTGCTGGTGACGGCATATGCGCTGAACATGTTTAATAAAATGAGAGCCGATTCATTCAATTATTTCATACTGAATATTTTTGGAAGCGGGTTTCTTTTGGCCAACACGATTTATCATCGCGCAGTTCCGTCTTCTGTTGTCAATGCGATCTGGATATTTTTTGCCCTCTTCGCCTTGTCAAAGATTAAACACTCTGAGAAAAAAAGAATACCGTCCTAGTTAAGTTGAAATGGCGTGAAATGAAATTATTTTAGTGCTGATCTTTACAAAATTACCTTATGAAATGTAAACTTATAGGATTAGGTATTACGAACTCAAAGCGAAAATAGTGAATTGCAATAACTAAATATATTAGTATATTTTGTCTAAACGTATTAGTTATGTTTCAGGGAATCAATTCTACAGAATTTAACAGGCGCTTTAAGAATAATGAAGACTGCTATCCGTATTTGATTGAGAAGAAATGGGGCAATTGTTATCAATGTTCGCGTTGTGGTTGCGAGCAATGTTATAAGGGAAGGACATATTATCACCGGCGCTTTAAAGTATGCCGGTATGGGGAAAGCGTTACGGCTAACACCTTGTTCCATGGCATGAAAATGCCGATGCTTAAAGCTTTCCATATGATTTTCAGACTGACGACTAAAAAGAAGGGTATGTCCACTATGGAATTGGGTGCTGAAGTGGACGTACAGCAAAAAACAGCGTGGTTGGTTTAAGCGGAAGGTACAGGTCGTTATGAAGCAAAACGATATTGATAAGCTGAGTGTTAAGGTAGACGCAGAGGAGACCCTGTTGGGTGGTCATACAAAAAAAAACCGTGGGCGAAGTCTGGAAGATAAACAAGCAGTACTGATAAGTGCCGAACAACTGGCGGACGGAAGAACCGGTAATATCAGGATGGAACACATTGAA
>JAYWCS010000225.1:0-6357 GCA_043780315.1 Bacteroidota bacterium
CAGTTGAGCCGCTATGATGCTGAAGTGATTGCCGATGAAAAAGAAACAGCCGATTATTTTGAATCGGTTATATCGATCAGCCCTTTCTATAAAGCAGCAGCAAACTGGTTGCTGGGTCCGGTTAAATCTTATCTGAACGAACACAGTATTTCGATCGCCACACTGGCCCTGCAACCTCCTGTGCTGGCCTCTTTGATCAATCTGGTAGAAGAAGGGAAAGTAAATTTTTCCATCGCGTCCTCTAAAATTTTTCCCGCCTTGGCTACCGGCACGGAAACAGATCCATTTCAATTGGCCATTCGCCTGAACCTGATACAAACCGGGGATGAATCGCAGATTCTGGAATGGGTTCAACAGGCGCTCGACAAAATGCCCGATAAAGTACAGGAATATAAAAATGGAAAAAAAGGTTTGATCGGTTTGTTTGTCGGAGAAGTAAAAAAAATATCCAACGGAAAAGCAGATCCACGGTTAACCAACCGATTGCTCATTCAGAAATTAGAAAATTAATTATTCAATAAGTATTCAGATGAAAAAATTAATCATCCCCTTCCTGATCAGTGTTAGTTTTATGATATCCTGCAAGAGTGGCAGTGCCTCGCAGTTTCAGGTGAAAGTGTCCTTTCAGAATGCCGACAAATTAGCGGCTATGAATCCGGGTATAAAAACGGATTGGGTTTTTCTGGAAGAGATCGTGTATGGAAAAGCGCAGTTGCCAAAGATTATTGATTCTGCAAAAATATCGGGTAGTGGTGGAAGTTTTACTTTGACAGGCAAAAGTAAAGTGGAAGGGATCTATGAATTGATATTTGGAGAAAACACTTTGGCCATTCCGCTGATCAATGATGCGTCCGATATCCAGCTGGATGCAGATCTCTCCAAAACAAAAGACTTTTATACAATATCAGGTTCTCCGGCGAGCAAACAACTGCAGGAATTGCTGGGTACAGTAGGCGAGAAAAATACGGAGATTCAAAATGCATTTAACAAACTCGATAGTCTGAAAAAATCGAATGCGTCAGACAGTCTGCTGGTGCCAGCCGATGAAGCCAAAAATATCGCGATTGTAAAGTTGAATGTTTATCTTAAAAAGTTCATTAGTACAACACCCAATGCAACGCTCGGTGTACTGGCACTGGGATGGGCCTCACGCAGTTTACCTCCCGTTGAAATGGATTCCGCTCTGCGCAATCTGAAGACACGTTTTCCGGGCAATACATTTTTAGCAGAGATGGAAAAAGGCAGCAAGAAGCAACAGCAACCAGAACAGTCATCCGGGGGTTCATGGGTCGGAAAAACCGTTCCCGAAATGACGATGCCGGATGTGAGTGGAAAAGATGTCTCCATCAGTTCTTTCCGGGGAAAATATGTGCTGATTGATTTTTGGGCAAGCTGGTGTGGTCCCTGCCGCATGGAAAATCCGAATGTTGTAAAGGCCTACAATGCCTACAAGGAGAAAAATTTCACGGTGCTTGGAGTATCGCTGGATAAAGACAAAGATTCCTGGAAAAAGGCTATCGCGCAGGATCACCTGATCTGGTCGCACATGAGTGATTTAAAATATTGGAACAGCCAGGCGGTAGAAATTTTTGGCTTCCAGGGAATCCCTTTTAATGTTTTAGTGGATCCTTCCGGAAAAGTAATAGCACAGGAACTTCGCGGAGGAGATTTAGAAGCGAAATTGAAAGAAGTACTGAATTAAATTTACTTTTAAATAATAAACGCTTTCTGATTGAAGGGCTCTTTTACTTATTCTTCTTTTTCTTAGGCGAAAGAACAACTAATAACGCCGGCAGAAAAATTAGATTTGTCAAAGTGGCCATCACCAGTGTCAGCGATGTCAGCCATCCGAGCGCCTGCGTTCCACCGAACCCGCTGAAGCAAAAAATGATAAATCCTGCAATCAGCACCAGTGATGTATAAACAATACTGATGCCCGTGGAATGAATGGTTTTGATCACGGTTTCTTCAACAGAGGATGCCGCATTGCGCTCCTGCTTATAGTTTACCAGAAAACGAATAGTAATGTCAATAGCAATTCCGAGGGCGATACTAAATACCAATACGGTAGATGGTTTCAACGGAACCCCTGCCCAGCCCATCACGCCGGCCGTGATCACCAGTGGAATCACATTCGGTAGAAGTGAGCAGATTAATATGCTGAACGACCGAAAAAGATATAGCATGCAGACGGCGATCAGCAGAAAAGCCCAGAGAATACTTTGTTTGAGACCCGCAATAATAAATGAACTGCCCTCCAGAAAGGTAACTGTCGTTCCGGAGAATACAATATTATAATGCGCTGTATCGAATAATGCATCGGCATGTTGTTTGACATCGGCGAGGACACGCGGCAACTGAATACTCCCGATATCTGCCATATTCACACTGATTCGTACGATTTGCTTATTGCTGTCAATAAAACTGTTTGCCAGTTTCATTACACTATTGGTTTTTTTCGTGCTGTCCGCTTTCATATTTAAATAGGGAGCCAGAAATGCCAGGTCAAGTTCGTTTGGCAATCCATAATTTAAACTGTCATTATGATAGTATGCCTGCCGAATAAATTTCAAGCCTTCCACAATGGACAATGGCCGGGCCATCACGGCACTCGAATCAATATACGTTGAAAGCTGATCGATTTTTTGAAAGTTCCCCAGCATATTGGCCCTTACTCCATTTTTTCTTTTGGTATCAATGAGAATTTCCAGTGGCATCACTCCTTTAAAATTTTTCTCGAAGAACTTCAGGTCCGCATACACCGGATCTGTTTTTGGCAGATCGTCTAAAATAAATGCTTCGGAACGCAGGTGGGTAATGCCCGCCACGGATATCGCCAATATAATAATCGTACATAAAAAAATACTTTTCTTGTAATGGATTGTCCATTTCTCCAGAAGGTCCAGCAGATTGATGAGCCAGCGGTTATTCAGGTATTTCATTTCCCTGATTTTCGGATCGGGCAGGTAACTCAATGCCGCTGGAATCAGGATAATAGAGATGATGAAGAGCAGCATAATATTTATTCCGGCCACCACGCCAAACTCTTTTAGGATGGCACTCTTGGTCAATGCAAAAACACCAAATCCAATAGCAGCGGCTATGTTACAAAACAGGGTAACAATACCCATTTTGCGAATCATCTCATAGAGTGCTGTGTTTTTTTTCCCGGTTTCCCGGAAGGCCGTATGATATTTATTAAGAAAATAAATGCAGTTCGGAATTCCGATAACGACAATCAGCGGCGGTATCAATGCATTGAGCAGGGTGATCTTGTATCCAAATAAGTGCATGGTGGCCAGGCTGAATACGACGCCGATAATCACCACACCGAGCGACAGAAACATATTGCTCAAACTGCGGAAAAAAATCAGGAGAATCAAAGCTGAAAGCAGAACCGATCCCGTTAGAAACCATTTCATTTCTACGGCTACCTTCGTCGCCATATTGGTTCGGATCAGTGGCAGGCCACTGAAATGCATTTCGATTTGATTGGCTTTACCAAAATCATTTCCCAGTTTTACAATATTGCCGACTACCGCATTACGGCCTGCTGAGTTCATCACTTGCTTATTGACATTGATGGCCATCAGATAGGCGTGTGCCTTTTGATTGTATAAAAGACCGCGGTAAAATAAAAGTTTTTCAAATGTTTTACGGGAGCTGTCTAATTTTGCCTGTGAAACGAAAGGTCCCTGGAAGATTGGAAAGGCCAATAATTTTTCTGTTGAATCATTTTTATGCAGGATGATGGCATCCGGAATACTCAACACCTGTTCAACACCCGATACTTTTTTCAGATTGCTGCTGAGCAACTGGTAGTCGTTAAAAACTTTTTCGTTAAATAATTGATCTGTCTGAATTCCGATTACGAGCAGATTTCCGTCATCTCCGAATTTTTGCAGAAAATGCTGATAGGCCTGATATTTTGCATTGTCGGTTGGAATGGCCCGGGTATACTCGTAGCTGAGTTCCACTTTGGAAGCCTGATAGGCCATGTAAACAAAGGAAACAGCTAAAAACAGAAGTAAAGCCAAACGGTATTTCAATACACAAGTAGCAATTCGTCCCCACATATGAAGTGATTTAATGAATCGGTTCGGTTTGATGGACAAAGAAACTTATTTTATCCGAATTTCGCAGAATTCCATTTAGGTATGCTCCATAAAACAAAGGGCATCGTACTGCGTACCGTAAAATACGGGGAGACCAGTGTGATTGCGACTATTTTTACAGAATTGTTCGGCCTCCAGTCGTATCTGGTGAATGGCGTGCGGACGGTAAAAGCCAAAGGAGGATCAAAATCTGCCTTATTCCAGCCGGCGGCAATCCTCGATCTGGTGATGTATCATCAGGAAACGAAGAATCTGCAACGTCTCAGGGAATTTAACTGGGGACATCTGTACCAACGGATCTACACCGATGTAGTGACGCACGCGGTGGCGCTCTATATGATTGAACTGTTGCAAAAATGTTTGAAACAACCGGAGCCTAATCCGGAATTATATTATTTTATGGAAGATGCCCTGAAAGGATTGGACCAGGCTTCTTTAACCGTTCAGGCAAATTTTCCCTTATTTTTTGCGCTGCATGTAGCTGGATTTTTTGGGTTACGCATAGACGACAACTATTCGGAAACCAACAGCTTCCTGGATTTGCAGGAAGGATTTTTTACAGGCGTAAGACCTTCGCATCGCCACTATCTGCAGGATCCTCTGAGTGGTATCAGCTCTCAGCTGCTGAAAGTGATGCAGCCGGGGGAACTTAGTGAAGTGCCTTTGAACAAGGAGAAACGACGCTCCCTCTTACAGGCCTATGAGGATTTTTTCTCTATACATATCAGTGCGTTCACGCCGTTGAAAACACTTCCCATTTTACGGACGCTCCTGGAAGAGGAGTAATCATAATATCCGCTGCACGGATGTGCGATCACCGATTTCGCCGTGGTAAAGATTTTCCATCAAAAGGATACCCGGTTTTTTTGATTTTGAAAAATTGCCCAGATGGTCTGTCAGCTGCAAGGCACGTGCGCCATTTGAAGTGGCCCAGCGAAGCAGTTGTACGGTTTTTGTTGCCGGAAAAACTTTTTTTATGGTTTTCATTTCATCCAAAATGCTGAGTTGTCCGTTGCTGGCCAGACTATCGGTTCCCAGTACGAGATTCGCGTCCTGATCTTTAAAGGAAGGGATATCGGGTAGCTGGTTTTCGATATACTGATTTGCATTCGGACAGAAACAAAAAAACAAGGACTTACTAAAAGCCGAGGCGATTTTCCGGTCCGCCCCCGACATGCAAGTGTTATGTATCAGCAAAATATTTTCGGCCGTTTTCAGATGGGGAAGGAAAGAAGGCAGACTGCTCGTGCCGGGCGGGTTAAAATGGCTGATATCCATTTTCATATTTTCATACATTCGATTCAGATCTCCCCCACCGGATAAGAAAAGCTCGTTTTCAGCCGCTGATTCCTGGTTATGAATGGAGATGGTTTTACCCGCGAAACCCTTCTCCAGCAGATCCCATAAGGGGTCTGAAACAGAATAGGGAGCATGCGGACTCAGGCAGAGATGTTTTACATCCCCCAATAATTCTTTGAAAAGTTCAACGAGTTGTCGCCCGATTTCATAACGGGCATCAGCAACCGCAGGTGTCCAGCCAGACGATTCAATAATATTATAGTAGGCCAGTCGTTTGGCTGATTTACAAAGCACCGTATCGGATGTATTGCAAATATCCCCCACTGCGACTATGCCGGCCGCCATCATATCCGCTTCTGCGCGGGCGATCGCTTCCTGTTTCACTTCTTCTGAAGCTCCCCGGGTTCGGACGATAGCGAAAACAAAGTCGACCAGCCCTGTTTTTTGTGGGATCAGTCCTTTCAAATGACTAAGCTCCAAGTGGCAATGGCAATTAATGAAACCCGGGCTCAGCATGCCCGACAGCGTTTCCACGCCTTCGCCGGCCTGTTCTTCCGTCTGCACACCTTCGATGGTCCCGTCCTCCCGGCAAATCAGCACCTCGTCTTTTTCCAGCATCCGTTCGCCATCAAACAAATAATCTGCTTTGAATTTCCGATAACTCATGGTTCAGTTAACTTTGCAGCAATATAAAATTTTTTGCAGGTTATGATAGATAAACTGGATGCTATCCGGGCAAGATTCGAAGAACTGGGCGTTGCGCTGACTAATCCGGCCATTGTAAATGACAATAAAAAATACAGTTCCACCAGTAAGGAGTACCGGGGACTGGAGAAAATAGTTAAAACATACGACCAGTACCGGGTGCTACTCAGTGATCTGGCCTTCAATCGCGAGGCCCTGAATGGCGATGATGAGGAATTACGGGAGCTGGCCAAGATGG
>JAYWCS010000226.1:0-4577 GCA_043780315.1 Bacteroidota bacterium
TGACCGCCTGGGAGAATCGGGTTGGAAAAAAAATTCTGATAAAAAAGATATCAAGACAATCTCCATTCATGAGGTGATCAGCGGTGAAGAAAAAAGAATTATCACACCGGATGCCGAATTGAACCGGGTACTCGGTGGCGGAATTGTTTCGGGCAGTATCATCCTGGTAGCTGGTGAACCCGGTGTTGGAAAAAGTACTTTATTTCTGCAGATCGGATTAATGCTGAATGATATTACAGTCCTTTATATCAGCGGCGAAGAAAGTGAACAGCAAATCCGGATGCGGGCAGACCGGCTGAAAGTGCGGAACAAAAACCTGATGCAAAATCAGGAAAGTTTTTATCTGCTCACCGAAACTTCCACCCAGGCCATCTTCCAGGAAATAAAAAAATTAAAGCCGCAGGTTGTCATTGTAGACTCTATTCAAACGCTTCAGTCCACCTACATTGAATCATCACCAGGCACTATTTCTCAAATTCGCGAATGTGCTGCCGAGTTTCAACGTTTCGCAAAAGAGACCGGAACGCCCGTTTTTTTGATCGGTCATATTACCAAAGATGGAAATATTGCTGGTCCGAAAATTCTCGAGCACATGGTAGATACCGTTTTACAATTTGAAGGCGACCGGCATTATACCTATCGCATTTTACGTACGCTGAAAAATCGTTTCGGCAGTACCGCGGAACTCGGCATTTATGAAATGACAGATGAAGGAATGCAGGAAGTCAGCAACCCCAGCGAAATCCTGATTACACAAAAAGAAGATGCGCTCAGCGGCAGTGCAATCGCCGCAAGCATAGAAGGGCAGCGGCCTCTGTTGATTGAGGTGCAGGCGCTGGTTACCACTTCTGTTTATGGTACACCACAAAGAACCGTGAGCGGTTTCGATCTCCGTCGACTCCAACTCCTGTTGGCAGTGTTGGAAAAAAGAGGAGGTTTTCACTTTGGTGTGAAAGATGTTTTTTTGAATATTGCAGGCGGATTAAAAGTAGAAGATCCTTCCATCGATCTGGCGGTGTTATGCGCATTGTTGAGTTCATTCGAAGATATACCACTCGCAGCAGATACCTGCTTTGCCGGTGAAGTTGGTTTGAATGGTGAGATCAGAGCAGTGACCCGTATCGGTCAGCGAATAGCCGAAGCAGAGAAATTGGGATTCAGTAAAATACTTGTTTCAAAATATAATCAGAAAGGATTAAAAAATCATTCCCACCAGATCGAAGTGGTGCTGATGGGGAAAGTTGAAGAAGTTTATAAATATCTATTTTAAGGCTCCAAGGTTAGTGCAAATCATTTTATGAAATTGCATACGACCGTTTTTCAATCAGTGACACACTTGTTTTTTCCTCATACCTGCTGTGGATGCGGCACCGATCTGCTTGCGGAGAAAACCTTATTTTGTATTTATTGTCATGCTTCAATGCCCTTTACCCGCTTCGAAGATTTTCCGGCCAATCCCATTGAAAAAATATTCTGGGGTCGCACAGAAATTGAAACAGCCATGGCCCACTTATATTTCACCAGCGGGTCCGCAGTTCAACATAGTTTGCATCTGCTGAAATATAAAGACAGAAAAGATATCGGAATTTATTTCGGACGTATGATGGGTTCCGTGTTAAAACAATCCCGGCGTTTTAATCTTTGCGATGTCCTCATCCCTTTACCTCTGTTTGCTAAGAGAGAGAGAAAAAGAGGTTATAATCAGGCTGCCTTAATCGCTGAGGGCATATCCAACATACTGCAAATTCCAGTCGTTTACAATGCCGTTATCCGGGTAAAGGGCACCGGGACACAAACCCACAAAAGCCGCATTCAGCGTTGGAAGAATATGGAAGAAATGTTCAAAATCGGGGATCCGGCCCAAATTTCCGGAAAACATCTCTTGCTCGTCGACGATGTGATTACGACCGGCGCTACCCTCGAAGCCTGCGCCCAAATTTTGCTCAGTGTCCCGGATGTCCGGATCAGCATTGCCTGCCTGGCGCACAGTGTTTCCGGTTAACGGTAAATAGTGGTTCCCATGCGGCTTATTGACTATTTTTGTTTGCATGCATATACGGTGGTTTTTGGGGATTTTTAGCGGATTTCTGTTCTTTTCCTGCCAAAAGCAGTCAAATTTCAACGGAAATGCTCTCCTGACCCTTTCGGCAGACAGCGTGCAGTTCGATACTGTTTTTACCGCCACCGGAGGCATCACCCAAAAGGTTCTGGTAATCAATCACAACAATTTTTCTCTGGGGATTTCCGATATCTCCCTGATGGGTGGTTCCAATTCTCCTTTTGTCATTAATATAGATGGAAGTCCCGGGCCGGAAGCGACGAACCTGCAACTAGCCCGGAATGACAGCCTGTATATATTTGTAAATGTTTTTGTTCGCCCCGGATCAGCCCCACTTCCCTTTATTCTGCAGGATAGCATCCGGATCCGCTCCGGGGGCGCCGATCAGTTTATACAACTCAGTGTGTGGGGGCAAAATGCGCACTTTTTAAAAAATCAGGTGATTTCAGGCAATGTGGACTGGCCGAACGACCTGCCATATGTGATTTCAGGGGGACTCGTAATAAAGAATAATGCGGTACTTACCATCCAAAAAGGCACCCATGTATATTTTCATGCGAATGCCCCGTTGCTGGTAGATGGATCCCTGCAGGTATTCGGTCAGCCTGCTGACAGCGCGCGTGTTTATTTTAATGGAGACCGCCTCGATTTACCCTACGCCGCCTACCCGGGTTCCTGGCCCGGTATCTACTTCAGAGAAAACAGTCATGATAATATATTAAACTATGCGCTATTAGAAAATGGCTATAACAGCGTTGTAGCCTATGGACCATCGCAAAACGCCGCACCAAAACTGGTCCTCAACCAATGTATTATTCAAAATTCTTATGCCGCTGGAATTTATTGTGTCCAATCCTCGGTAAACGCCAGCAATTGCCTGATCAGCAATTGCAACCAAAATATTTTGATCAGTCTGGGCGGGGTTTATCAGTTTGAACAGTGTACCGTGGCTTCTTATTCTTATAATCTATTGACACACCAATTGCCGGTGCTGTCGATCTCGAATGCAGCCACCGATAGCACATTGTCAATAGCAAACGACCTGCGGGCTGTTTTCTCCAATTGCATTTTTTGGGGAAGCGATGGGGTCCCCGACGAGGCGCTGGTTTCGAAGCAGGGCAACACCGTTTTTCAGGTACATTTTGATCACTCGATTTTAAAACAAGAAAATTACCCGGCTAATATCGATAGCAGCTCCTTGTGGCTGAATATAAACCCCCTGTTTATTTCTACCGGCGGAGGAACCGGCAGTTTATTTGATTTTCACCTGCAATCCGGATCGCCTGCATTGAATCGGGGCGCCGATCTGGGAATTCTTTTTGATCTCGATGGCAATCCCCGACCAGTTCATCTACCCGACCTTGGATGTTATGAGCGGCAGTGATTCCTAAACTGATTCACTTAACTTTGATATCGTAAACATTGATTATTTCTATTAACAATATTTTTTATGTTACGATTATTATTCATCCCATTTTTATTTATGATTAACATGAGTGTATATGATTTTAAAGTGCCGGCACTGAGTGGCGGTACTATTGACCTTTCAGCATACAAAGGCAAAAAAATTCTGATTGTTAATACCGCTTCTAAATGTGGTTACACTCCGCAGTATACCGAGTTGCAGAAACTGTATGACACCTATAAAGACAAGCTGGTGATTGTTGGTTTTCCAGCAAATGATTTCGGCGGACAGGAACCAGGTACCAATTCAGAGATTCAGGAATTCTGTAAAAAGAATTACGGTGTTAGTTTTCCGATGGCAGCTAAAGTAGATGTCGTCGGCGATAATACCATACCCCTCTTTAAATTTCTGACAGAAGAAGCGATTAAACTCGGCACACCGGCACCGGTTATCAAATGGAATTTTACAAAATTCCTGATTGATGAAAACGGAAAATTAATTGCCGTATTCCCCAGTAAGGTAACGCCGATGAGCTCAGAAATTACTTCTCACCTCAAGTAAATGCAGATTGCCGGATGTTATTCAATCAGGTGATTGGTCAGCTGGAAATCAAAGCAAAACTCAGAAACCTCGTTGAAAATAACAGGCTGAGCCATGCATTGCTTTTAAATGCACCCGAAGGGGCAGGCGGGCTTCCGCTAGCCTTAGCGTTTACGCAGTACCTTGTTTGTGAGCGCGTTTCAAAAGCTGAAACAGGTTTCGATTTTCCGGTTGAAAGCTGCAATAAGTGCCCATCCTGCATCAAAGCGTCCAAACTCGCACATCCGGATATTCATTATGTATATCCGGTCATCGTTCGCAAAACCGGGGAGAAACCGTTGAGTACCGAATTTATAACTGAGTGGCGCGAATTCATTACCCAATTTCCATACGGTAATATTTATGACTGGCTGCTGTTTATTCAGTCGGATAATAAACAAGGAAATATTTCTGCCATCGAATGCAATGAAATTAATCGGAAACTCAGTCTGAAAAGTTTTGAGGGCGGTTACAAAATTCTGTTGATGTGGATGCCGGAATATCTCGGCAACGAAGGCAATAAGCTGTTGAAGC
>JAYWCS010000227.1:0-2024 GCA_043780315.1 Bacteroidota bacterium
GAAAACGCCGATAAGCCCCGCAACCAGCATCGCTTTTACCGTATCCTCCTCAGTTAAGTTCAAGGAAGAAGCGGTTCCAAAGATAGCACCGGGTAAAGCACCGCAGGAACCGGCTGTTGGGGCCGCTACAATCACCCCCATGGAACTTTTCACCTCCATCATGGCCGATACGTACATGATAATCTTGTTGTTCACGTCGCCGCCTATTAAGCGGTTATTGAGCAGCTGCGTTTGCAGCTGAACGGACTGGCTTCCTAAAATCCGGTCAGCATATTCTGTTCCTTTTAATCCCGACTGAATGGACTGATCCATGATCCGGACAATGGCTAGCATCTTCTGAATCACGTCCCGCTCAGTGATACTACCCCGGGCACTTTCATAAGCCACTGCGAGTTCCCAAAGTTGCAGATTCTTATTCTCATTGAAGTCAAGCATTTCCGCACAGGTGGTAAAAGGCACCCGTAGATCTTTTCGGGACATGACCGGAAGCACAGGAGAAAGTTTTTTAATGAAAAGAACCTGATCCGTGGCCAAAAATTCCTCACACAAGGCCACATCGGGAAATTGCTGGGATTTAATTTCGATAAAAGGCAGATCTCCTTTGTGCACAGAAAGTTCATCGTAATCAAACGCATCTTTAAGAAAAGGCAGTAGTCTTTCCGGAGATTTACAATAGATAAGGGTTTCACAAAAGTCACCTGCCATGGAAACTGTGGCACCGTCAATGGAAATGACTTCTATCATGCCGCCGCCGGTTGAAATGGCGGTCATTCGCCGCGATTCCTCCTTACTGCTCAGCGTTATCCGGTAGGTGTTCGGGTGGCTCGCACCGATGTCCACGATCTCTATTTCAACGTTTATGCCGGCCAAATGAAGGTAATGTTCAGACTGCGGCAATCTTTCATCGAATGCCTCCCACCCCAGAAAACCACCAAATAACCCCATGTCTGATCCCTGGCTTTTGTGGGTGGTGGCCAGTGAGCCTTTCGGATCAAATTCTATCAGGATATGATTTATTTTCTCCGACATCAAATCCCTGCAGAGCCTGCCAATCCGCAGGGAAGCAGCACAATGGGAACTCGAAGGTCCCCGCATCACCGGACCGATGACATCATTAAAAATACTAGGATAACTATTCATAAAACTCCATTTTGACAAAACATCATAGATTTTTCTTCCAAAAGTTTTCCATAGTGCGGCGTAAATGAAGAGAGGTATTTTCCCTTTCATAGATACCATGCGACCTCATCGGGTAGGACATCATATAGAATAATTTATTGTTTTTGATCAATGCATTGGTAAGCATCTCAAAACTCTGATAGTGAACGTTATCATCCGCCGTACCATGAATGATCATGAGTGTACCACGGAGATTTGCTGCAAAGTTAATTGGTGAACCGTCCCAGTAACCCTTTTCATTATCCGAAAGCAGGCCCATGTATCGTTCCTGGTAGGTGGCATCATACAGGCGCTGATCGGAAACAAACGAAACAGCCAGGCCGGTTTTATAAATCTGCGGATAACGGAACATGCAGTTCAGGGTCATTTGGCCGCCGCCGCTCCAGCCCCAAATACCAACCCTTTGGGAATCAATAAACGGGTAAGTTTTAAAAATGGTTGCGGCCGCCTTACTCTGATCTTCCGAAGCCAATATCCCAATTTGTTTGTAGATAGACTTTCGCCAGGCCCGCCCCCTGGGCGTATCGGTTCCGCGGTTATCAATACTCATTACTACATACCCCTGTTGGGCCAGATAATGATGCCACAAGTCCTCCCCGTCCCAGGAATCCTGAACCGTAGACCCGGCGGGTTCTCCGTAAACATAAAAAAGCAGCGGATATTTTTTTGTGGAATCAAATTCGGGAGGTTTGATCATAGAAGCATCCAGCACGATATCGCCTATATCCAGTTTGACAAACTCACGGGCATTCAGTTTCAGTTGATCATACTTGTTTTTTAGTTCGTGGTTGTCCTCCAGCATTCTGATTTCATGGTGAGCTGGCAAACTAACCAGGGAATACCGG
>JAYWCS010000228.1:0-11334 GCA_043780315.1 Bacteroidota bacterium
ATAACCGGTTAATTTCAGGATGATCTCGGCCAGAGATTCCAGGGCATGAATGATCATTTTTCCTTTTTCCCCCACGGCGGCCGTGGCAATTCCGAATAAAATAGAAAAAACCACAATTTGTAAAATCTCATTGCCAGCCATGGCTTCTACGATACTTTGCGGAAAAACATGGGTGATGAAATTTTTGAGTGATAGCGAACTGGTAGCGAGTTTATCGGCAGCCGATGCCTCCGGTATCGGGAGGTGCAGATTATTTCCCAAATGAACGATATTCATGATGACCAAACCGAGTAAAAGAGAAATCAGGGAGGCGCATAAAAACCATAACAGGGTTTTTCCACCGATGCGTCCGACTGCTCGGATATCGCCGAGTTTCGCGATCCCAACCACCAGTGTTGAAAAAACCAACGGGGCAATAATCATTTTAATCAGTCGCAGAAAAATATCGGTCAGGATCGACATGCCCTCGGAAAAATGGATTTTCCATTCTGCCCCGGCGCTGTAATGGATAGTCAGACCGGTCACGATGTCCGAAACCATGGCGATCATGATCCATGCGGTTAAGCCGGGCCTTTTAATCTTTTGCATTAATATGCAAAGAATCGAATATTCCCCGGATAACAAAATGTTCGGACCGGAGATTGAAAAAGAATACCCGGCTGGAGAATAATTCCTTATTTTACGAACGCAATATCTCCTCCCAAAATATAATCGGTAAAAATGAGTCTATTTGTAAAAAAGCCGCTGGCCGGACTGCTGGCGGAAGCAGAAGATAAGAGTGGGCACTCATTAAAAAGAACACTGGGCGCCGGGTCGCTGATCGCTTTGGGTATTGGGGCTATTATTGGTGCAGGATTATTTTCTATTACCGGAGTCGCTGCCGCGAATCAGGCCGGGCCGGCCATCACGTTATCTTTTATCGTCGCTGCGTTGGGATGTGGATTTGCCGGATTGTGTTATGCCGAATTTGCGTCTATGATTCCTGTTGCGGGCAGTGCGTATACGTATTCTTATGCGACGATGGGCGAATTCATTGCCTGGATCATCGGATGGGATCTCGTATTGGAATATGCCGTGGGCGCCGCGACAGTCAGCATCAGCTGGAGCCGGTACCTCGTTAAATTTCTGGAAGGATTTCATATCCACCTGCCGGAAGCACTCACCGCCGGTCCCTGGGATGGTGGATTATTTAATTTACCGGCGGTTTTTATTGTGGTGCTCGTGAGCTTACTGCTAATTAAAGGAACCCAGGAGAGCGCGCGGGTGAATGCAGTGATCGTATTTGTGAAAGTGGTCGTGGTGCTGATTTTTATTATTCTCGGCTGGCGTTATATTAATTATTCAAATTACAATCCCTACGTCCCACCCAACACCGGAAACTTTGGTGAATTTGGTTTTAGCGGGATCATCCGTGCGGCAGCCATTGTATTTTTTGCCTATATCGGTTTTGATGCGGTCAGTACCGCCGCACAGGAGGCCAAGAATCCCAAAAGAGATATGCCCATCGGTATTCTCGGATCACTGGCCATCTGCACGGTGCTGTACATATTGTTTGCCCATGTAATGACCGGGGTAACGAGTTATACCTCTTTCCGTGGCAAGGATGGGATCGCTCCGGTGGCCGTTGCCGTGGAGCATATGGGTCATGCCGATGCAAGCGGCATCCTGCATCCAGACTATCCCTGGTTGAACCGCGCGATAATCGTAGCTATTCTGGGCGGATATTCTTCGGTGATTCTGGTGATGCTCATGGGTCAGAGCCGCGTGTTCTTCAGTATGAGTAAAGACGGATTGTTACCGAAGATTTTTTCTCAGGTGCACACCAAGTTCCGTACGCCTTTTAAAAGCAGTTTTCTGTTTATGATTTTCGTTAGCATGTTTGCTGCTTTTGTTCCGGCGCGCGTGGTCGGGGAAATGACCAGTATCGGCACTTTATTCGCCTTTATTTTGGTTTGTATCGGCGTACTCGTAATGAGAAAAAATATGCCCGATGCGCCCCGTGGGTTTAAGACACCACTGGTTCCGCTGGTTCCAATTCTCGGCGTGGGCACCTGTTTATTCATGATGGTATTTCTTCCGCTCGATACATGGATCCGGCTCATCGTATGGATGATCATCGGGTTTGATGTATATCTTTGGTATGGTATAAAACACAGTTTATTGTCGGCAGGAAAAAAAGATACTGTCGTCCAGTCAAATAAAATCGGCGGCGGCGGCGGTCTGGCTCTTTCGGTGTTGCTGGCCATCGTCGCATTTGCACATCACCATCAAACGGGCGCCGATGATCTGGGCATTTATTATTTTTCGCTGATCTTTGCCGCTGTACATATGGTGGTTTTCGGCATGCGTATGACACGAAAATAAATTTTCATCTACTTATTATAAGTTTAAGCACAGATTTCTATGGGTCGGATTTTTGAGGTTCGCAAGGCAACGATGTTTGCGCGCTGGGATAAGATGGCGAAGCAATTCACGCGTATTGGAAAGGAAATAGCGATTGCAGTAAAAACCGGCGGTCCGGATGTGGCCACCAACTCTGCCCTGCGACGATGTTTTCAGAATGCGAAGGCCGTGAATATGCCGAAGGACCGTGTCGAGGCGGCCATCAAACGGGCGATGGGCAAAGAGATGGAGAACTATGAAGAAATTCTCTACGAAGGATATGCGCCCCACGGGATTGCGGTGCTGGTTGAAACAGCGACCGACAATCCAACCCGTACGGTGGCCAATGTGCGTTATTACTTTAATAAACTCAATGGGGTGCTCGGTACCAGTGGCAGCGTGAGTTTTCAGTTTAAGAAACTGGGCGTATTCAAATTAAAACCCGAAGGATTAAATACCGATGATCTCGAATTGGAACTGATTGATTTCGGGCTGGAAGATATGGGAGAAGGAACCGGTGAAAATAATCAACCCGTGATTGTATTGCACACGGCCTTCAATGATTTCGGCAATATGCAGAAAGCCCTGGAATCCAGAAATATTATTCCGCTTACTGCAGAAGCCGAGTGGATTCCATCCACTACCGTTGAACTCGGTGAAGAACAGGCACAGGAAGTGCTTAAACTGATCGACAAATTAGAGCAGGACGAGGACGTACAAAAAGTGTTTCATAACCTGGCTTAGAAGAATTAGCAAGCAATACTGGAAATTACTCCCGCATCATCTCTTCGACAGCATCTACAATTTCCTCTACATTGGGTTTGCTGAAATAATCTCCGTCGCTCGCGTAAGCCGGCCGGTGTGATTTTGCGGTGAGAGTACGAGGGGCAACATCCAGCCATTTGTATCCACCCTGTTCCTCCATCACCTTGGTAAACATATATCCTGCGGCCCCGCCCGGCACATCTTCATCGATGAAAATAATACGGTTGGTTTTTTTAAGAGACGCTCCGATGATATGATGAATATCGAAAGGAAGCAGGGTTTGCACGTCGATGGTTTCACAATCAATATCGAGTTCACGAAGCAATTCAGCGGCTTCCGCAATAATGCGTAAAGTAGAACCGTAACTCACGATCGTTACATCAGTGCCTTCGCGGATAATTTCCGGAACGCCCAGTGCGACACGGTATTGCAATAAGTTGGAAGGAAGTTTTTCTTTGAGACGATATCCATTCAGACTTTCGATTACCAGCGCCGGATCCATTCCTTCCAGCAACGTATTATACATTCCAACGGCCTGCACCATATTGCGGGGCACGCATACGTGCATACCGCGCAACGCATGCACAATCATGCCCATGGGTGATCCGCTGTGCCAGATGCCTTCGAGTCGGTGGCCGCGGGTACGAACGATCAACGGAGCCGCTTGGCGACCAGCGGTGCGGTAATGCAGACTCGCCAAATCGTCGCTCAAAGTCTGGATCGCGTACAGCATATAATCGAGATACTGAATTTCCGCGATGGGTCGCAGGCCACGCATGGCAAGGCCAATTCCCTGTCCGATGATCGCCACTTCGCGGATACCAGAATCCGAAATGCGGCCGTTCCCATACTTTAATTGGAGGCCGGCAAAACCCTGATTCACATCGCCGATCTGGCCCAGGTCTTCTCCAAATGCCAGCACTTTTGGATTGTGGGCGAAGAGTTCGTCGAAATATTTATTAAGAATTTCATATCCGTTCAGCATGCCTGATTCTTCTCCGTAACGCGCAGCAATAGCCAGAATATTTTCGATCCGGTGCGGACCCTCATGATAGAGATGCGTATTATACAAGCGCGTATTTTCCCGATTTAAATCCTGGTAAAACGCCAGCAGCGAGGTGGTGGCCGGATGATGATGGGTTTTCAGCAGCACCTGATGCAAACTATGCATCACGTCCCGGCGATTCGGTTCCCGAATGCCGGATAACTGTTTTATAATGGTTTCGAGTACTTCCTGTTTTTGCGGAATAGCCGGAATGATTTCGCCGATGAGTATTAGCGAACGGCTCACCTGTTCCAGAATCGGCGACATGCATTTTTCCCATGCGCTGTTTTTACTATTGCGCACATGCTCTTTGGCCTTTACATGAATTTCTTCCAGTTCCTCGATACTGGCAAGCGCATTATCGACAATCCACTCTTTCATTTTTTTCATGGCATCCCAGGCACGTTCCCATTCCAGTCGTTCGGGTGACTTATAACGTTCATGACTACCCGAAGTTGAATGCCCCTGCGGCTGCGTGAGTTCTTCCACGTGAAATAGCGCCGGCGTATGAGTGATGCGCATTTTATGTAAACCCGCTTCAAAAGTTTCACACATGCCCGCATAGTCCCAGGCCTTTACATTATATATTTCGATTCCATTGGTGCCTTCTTCTTTCTGAAATCCTTTCAGTACTTCGGATATAGACCCCTTGGTGGTTTGATATTTTACCGGAACAGAAATTCCGTATCCATCGTCCCATACAAAGATGGCGAGCGGTATTTGTAAAACGCCGGCGGCATTGATGATTTCCCAAAAATGTCCTTCGCTGGTAGACGCATCGCCAATGGTACAAAAACATATTTCGTTTCCATTCACAGAAAGGTCTTTCAGGTCACTGAGTTCTTTGATTTCACGAAAGGCCTTGGAAGCGTATGCCAGTCCGAGGGCGCGGGGAATATGGGCGGCCGTAGGTGCGAGTCCGGCCGTAAAATTTTTCCGGTGTACGAGGTCCAGAAACGCCCCATCCTCGCCCACCAGCGGAGAGGCAAAATGGGAATTCATATTTCTGCCTGCACTGTGGGGATCATTCAGAATATCGGGATCCGCATATAACTGCGAAAAAAATTCTTCTACCGTCGAGGTGCCAAGTGCAAAGCCCAGGGTTTGATCACGGTAATAGCCGGCATAAAAATCACCCGGGCGAAAAAATTTCGCAATGGCTACCTGCGGAACTTCTTTTCCATCCCCGAAGATTCCGAATTTCGCTTTGCCTGTCAGCACTTCCTTCCGACCCAGCAGACTGGCCTCCCGGCTGTCGCAAACCAGGCGGTAATCTTTCAGCACTTCTTTCCGGAAATGATCGAAAGAAAGATTTTCCAACACAATGGGATCGGTCGCTAACAGATTATCCATAATTCATCCGTTTAAGGGTGGATGGCCTGGGAAGAGTTAAAAAAAATATGGCTAAAATTTATTGCCAAAGGTGACGTTTACTATGTAATTTTAATAAGATTTCTCAATAAACTATGAAAAAAGCGGTATTGTTAATAATTTATTCCCTCTTGGTAACTATTACCGTTCATGCCCAGTCGAATGCGAGCAAGCACTCCACTCTTCAAACGATCCCAGTAAATGATATATTAATATTGAAAGAAAAGGGTTACTCTTTTGGTAAAATACCCCAGGGTCGGCCAGTTGTTCATGTATTTGAAATCGTGAATAAGGGTATTGAGCCGCTGATGCTCGAAAATGTGCAGACTTCCTGCGGATGCACCACGCCGGAATGGAGCAAAGATGCCATCTCTCCGGATGCCACCGCATTTATTAAAGTGGGCTATAATGCCTATGCCGAGGGACAATTTAACAAAACAGTTACGATCTTTTACAACAACGGACAAACGAAAGCGTTAATGATTTCCGGTGAAGTATATAAATTACCAGCCACCGCGGCCCCTGAAAACGCTTCTGTCCAATTTTTAAAACTAACAAATCAATAAAATGAAGAAAGCAGTATTGTTTTTCAGTGCTTTTATTTTATCTTTTTCATTATTTGCGCAGCAGAAAGTGGCCGATCAGGTAGCTAAATTTAAAGAAACGGTCTATGATTTCGGTAAGATTAAAAAAGACGTTCCCGTAAATCATGATTTTATATTCGTCAATGAAAGTGACGGACCAATGGTGATTGAATCAGCCATTGCTTCCTGTGGTTGTACCACACCTGTTAAGCCGGAAGGGGCTGTACCCAAAGGAAAAGAAAGCAAAATCAATGCAGGATTCAATGCGATTAATCCGGGTCCATTTAATAAAACGATTACGGTAAAAATTGCAGGTATTGATTTACCCATGCAGTTACGGATCACCGGTGAAGTTTTAACTGCGGATGCCTACGCACAGTATGAAGCAACCAAAGTAAAAGCAAAGGGATAAAATAATTTTATAGTTAACAGCCGTTGGCCGTTTGCTGGCCGTCCATTAAGTTTCTTTCCCTATTTTCATCTAGTGAAGAAAGGGAGTTCCGGAAACGGATTTCCAGCAACGCCCAACGGCTTTTTTATGTTAAACAAATAACTTAATGCCTACGATTTCCCACCGCGGTCAGGCAATGCCCGCTTCCCCCATTCGCAAACTGGTTCCCTATGCGGAAGCAGCAAAAAAAAGAGGAATCAAAGTATATCATCTCAATATCGGTCAGCCCGATATCGAAACCCCCGAATCAGCGCTGGATGCGGTACGCCATTTTCCTTTTAAAGTTTTGGAATACAGTCATAGTGCCGGCAATGAGAGTTATCGCCGCAAACTGGTGAATTATTACGCGTCAAGGAAAATCAATATCCGTTATGACCAGATTATTGTTACCACGGGTGGATCGGAAGCTATTCTTTTCGGTTTTTTGGGTTGTCTGGATGCCGGCGACGAAGTGATTATCCCGGAACCGTTTTATGCCAACTATAATGGGTTTGCCGTGGAAGCCGGTATTAGAGTGGTTCCCGTCACTTCATATATCGAAACAGGTTTCGCGTTGCCGTCGCGGGAAGCTTTTGAAAAAGTCATTACTCCCAAAACGAGGGCCATTATGATATGTAATCCGAATAATCCAACCGGCTATTTATATAGCCAGACGGAATGGAATACGCTTCGGGAACTCGCTTTAAAATATAATTTATATCTTTTTAGCGACGAGGCTTATCGTGAGTTTTGTTATGAAGGCACCCATTTCAGTTCAATGCAACTGGATGGCATGGATCAGCACGTAGTTTTAATGGATACGATCTCCAAACGTTACAGCGCTTGCGGTGGACGGATCGGGGCGCTGATTACCCGCAATCAGCAAGTGCTGGATACGGTGATGAAATTTGCACAGGCCCGGCTAAGCCCCCCTTCTTTCGCGCAGATTCTTGGGGAGGCTGCCGTCGATTTACCCGATGATTATTTTAATACTACCCGGGAGGAATATCGCAAACGGCGTGATCTGCTGGTGAAAAGACTAAACGAGATGGACGGCGTATTCTGCCCAAACCCCGAAGGTGCTTTTTATGCGATGGCCCGTTTACCCGTTCCGGATGCCGATGTATTTTGCCAGTGGCTGCTGGAATCCTTCTCCTACCAACAACAAACCCTGATGCTAGCCCCCGCTTCCGGGTTTTATGGGAGCGCCGGACTGGGAATGAACGAAGTTCGTTTAGCCTATGTGCTGAATCAACCGGCGATCGAATTGGCGATGGACTGCCTCAGGACCGCTTTAGGCATTTATCCCGAAAGAATACGGGATAGAAGTAACTCCGTGACCAGTACACATTAAAAATAAATATATACAATTATTTTCCTAATTATTTTACAATAAACCGTTGTTTTTTGTAATTAGTTTTCTATTTTTACAAACTAATATTTAATACGGACATATATAAAATTAAAATATAGTAAACTTTTTTATATAGCAAGCAATCGTTAGACGCCCTCTGTTTCTACAGAGGGCTTCCTTTTTAGATATCTACTTCAATAACCACATCATCTGGTTGAGATCATCGGCCGAGAATTGCTGCGCGGATAAAGCGGCTTTCCAGCCAGCGGTATTCTGGCTTTGTTCGGAAACGGGATAGGCCCATCTCTTGGGAACTACGCCATTATTTCCCACTCCGCTACCTCCGTCAAAAGCCGGCACACCGGTTCTCCGCGAATTATAATATCCTTCATAGCCTGAATTTTGAAAACAAACGATATACTTCTGCAAAACAATTTGATTAATGGCAGTTGCCGTTGCGGAAGAAAGGGCCACAGTTGGCTGGGCGTAATAGGCATTAAAATCAAATGTAAAAGGAAAAGGCTTTACCTGCGTGACGGAACTATTTCCGGGTGGCAGAAAGTAAGTGGTAAAATTCGTTTTGGTAATGTCGATACCGTAAAACGCCATGGATTCTGTAATGCCTTGCTTATACCAGGTTTCTGCCGTTCCGGTGGCCCAGCCGCGGGTGATTCCTTCTGCTATGTTAAAACACATTTCCTTGAATCCGACCAGCACGTTGGGTTCACCGGTGAAGTTGCTATAATACCGGTAACGGTTAATGAAAGAATATAATCCGGCATTCGCGTTATTATACATATCTCCCAGCGATTCGCCGGTACTGGCACCTGCAAAATACTTATACTGGGTGGCATTCACGGTATCCGTGCCAACGAGCGCCCAGGCTGGTTCTGTCGTTATGAAAACACGTGCGTCGTTCAGCGTAGTCAATGCTGTCATATAAGTATTAGCCATATTAAAACGTGCGGCAATCGATCCGAAATTGCTGGGGTTAAAAGGGTACGTGGTATAGGTACTCGTACCACCCGGATTATAGACCAGCTTCATATCATCGCCCTGATTGGTAAAAATGGGATACTTGGATGGATTACCCAGTATCGCCGCAAACTGCGTGGGGATATTTAAAGTTGCATCCGCCACTTTATTACTCAGACTGACCAACACGCGCAGTTTAAAAGTATTCACAAGTTTTTGCCAGGCATTTAAACTACCGGCGTAATACAGGTCCTGCGCGGGAGATAATGAATTATCATTGGCCGCAATCAGCGCGTTTAAATCATTATTGGCTGAATCCAATTCATTCAATACATACAGGAATACCTGTTCCTGCGTCGTATAAGCCGGAGTTGAATTCTTTACGGATTCCAGCGCCTGGGTGAGCGGCACATCGCCGAACATGGATGTTAGGTTGTAATAATAATAGGCCCGTACAAACCGTCCCACGGCTTCAAACGGATTGAGAGCCGCCATTCCACGGGTTATTGCTTCGTGTTCCATCTGCTGTACATTATTCAATACCAGATATGGATCAAACGAACCATTGGTCCATGCATAAATATTATTATCATAGTAGTCATAATTGCTGCAATGATATTGGTTCCAACGGTGTGCCGCATCCCATGAATTGACTCCCTCGCTTGAACCCGTACCGCTCAGCCGACCGGCAGAACCCGTTCCAGACATATCCGTCAGAACCGTTCCCAATATTAAATTGGGCGGAACACTGGTCGGATTATTCGGATCTATCTGCTTGTCTTCAATTTGTTTACTACAGGAAATCATGAACCAGATGCTGGTAATGATAAGAAGTATTGATCTAAAATTTTTCATACAATTTTTTTCTTTGTGCGTTAGAAGGTCAGATTAATATTAAAACCATAACTGCGGGTGGTGGGCGTCTGTAAACCGGATTGATAGGAAGAACCTCCGTAACCTCCGCTGCTGTTGACATTATAGGATGACTGTGTATACTGATCCACATCCAGGTCTTTGAACTTACTTGGAAAGAAGTACAATAAATTCCTGCCCACGAGTGAAAAGGTTGCATTCTGAATAATCTTCTTATTCCCCAGCAATCTTTGTGGCAGTGTATAGGTCAGAACCACTTCTCTTAATTTAGCATAGGTCTTTTTCACAATGTCCAGATCGGGTATGGATGCCATACGGGTTACGAATGGCTGAACCTGGCTCTTCGTCGTATTTTTTGTTTCAACCAATTCTTTATAGTTAGTGATCTGACCGGTGATTGGATCCAGTTGAATTCCATTGGGTCCGCTTAAATTCACGCCATCCCCGGTATAGGCTGCAATGTTTGCTTCATCCATCGGTCTGGCCGCACCAAATGCTCCTTCCGCACTCTCTATATGACGTCCGCCCTGCAGTGTTTTCTTTCTCACATTATCCTCAATTACACCCCCGACCATTCCATCAAACTGAAACCGGATAGAAAATTCTTTATAACTCACCGTGTTCGTAACACCCCATTGCCAATCCGGATCAGAGTGTCCATATACTTTTCGTGCAGAGGAACCCAGGTCGGAAATTCTGGTATACAAACCAGATACCTTGTCGATCACCAGTTGACCAGTCGGTGTTCTGACAAACCCATCACTGTAAACCAGATCAATGCGCTCTCCATTTTTCTCGTAGCTATCTGGATTTGAATCGGCTACCCATTTCTTTACATAGGTTGAAAAATTAATCGTCGCCGTCCAGCTCAATCCATTCGGATTAACAAAAGGTCGTGCATTCATCGTGGCTTCCCATCCGTCGTTGGAATACGCATTCCCGTTTGTCAGGAAAGTAGAATATCCGGAGGCAGAGGAGGTGCCTTGTCCTACAATCAAGGTGTTTTTGTAATGATAGCGGGTCACATCAAATCCCAGCCGGTTATTAAAAAAACGAATATCCGCACCAAACTCTGTCGCCTGACGGCCCTCGGTATGTATATTAGGACTCACTGTCTGACTGGTATAATTCGCACTGTTCTGACCGGAGTAAGTCGGGCTGAGTGTATAAGCCTGCGAAAATTCATAGCCAGGCCCACCATAGGGCGAAGCCGAATAATATCCGTAACCACTCGCCGGCGTGGCGCTCACATTCGGAGAAAACAACTGTTCGGTACCCCCGCTTTTGCTTTCCGCATAAGAGGCTCTTACTTTCAGAAATGAAATTACTTTTGGCAGCCGGGCATAATCCGAAATTACCGTAGCCAGATTAAAAGAAGGATAAAAATAGCTGTTTCCGTTGATTGGCAACGCCGATGATTTGTCCACGCGGCCGGTAATATTCGCAGTTATATACGATTTGTACCCGAGGTCCACGGAATAATAAGCACTCAACACCAGCATGCTGGAATTAAAACTGCTGCCGGTTAATGGATTCAAAGAATTCGAAAAAGAAT
>JAYWCS010000229.1:0-5344 GCA_043780315.1 Bacteroidota bacterium
CGGGTGACTATGACAGATTTTCATAAGGAACCTTTTTTAGAGAAGAAAGAAAAGGAATTGCTCGCAAGAAAAAAAGTATCCGAACCAAAACAAAAGATACCAGCGACTATCATCGTTACGACGCCCGTGACGAAAATAATTCCCCCCGCAGCAATTGTAAAAAAACAACCCGTTCCGGCTACGGCACCAAAAATACTCCCGCAAAAAAAACCAATGGCGACGGCAACAGTACCTGTTCACCCGCCGCGTGACAGTTCTCTGCAGATTGTGCAGCCGGCCATATCGCTGCCCGTTCCGCCGGTCTTGCAAAGCCGGCGCAACGAATTGCTCAAGACGATTACCGTAAATCATTCCATAGTTGAACTCCGCATTTATGATGATGGCGCCATCGACAACGATTCGGTGTCCGTGTATTATGACAATAAACTGATTATTTCCAAGGCAAGGTTAACGGATCAGCCCATTACCATACAAATTGCCGTGGAACCTTCGGAGCATCCCCATCAGCTGGTCGTGGTGGCCGAAAATCTGGGCGACATCCCACCGAATACGTCGTTGCTGGTGGTGCAGGACGGCGACAAAAGATATGAGGAACGAATTATTTCTACTGAGCAAAAAAATATCGTCGTCAATTTTCAATATAAAAAAATCGAATAGCGTGCGCGCGATTTGATTTTTAAAAGTGAAAGTTATAGGTAACAGAAGGCAGGATGGGGAACAAGGAGACTTTTTTTGCCTGGACCTGTAAGGCGCCATTATAGGCACTTCCGGTTTGATTGAAATAAATAAAATAGGGATTTAACCGACTGTACACATTGTAAATACTGAATACCCAGCTGCCGTGAATTTTTTTGTCTTTTTTATACGTCGGCGTATAAATAACTGCCAGGTCCAACCGGTTATAGGCGGGTAAACGGTATTGATTGATCCGGCTGTAATCCTGTGTAAGCGTGCCTTCCACGATATAAAATTTTTCCGGATAGGAAGTGGCGTTGCCGCTGGCAAAGACAAACACCGCCGAAAATTTCCAGTGTTTATTGTATTCATACGTACCTACGACCGACAGGTCATTGCGGCGATCATATTTTGCCGGATACGTTTGCCCGTCATTCAGCGCTGGAAACTTCCGCCAGGTCCATGAAAGGGTATACCCGATCCAACCCGTGAAACGTCCTTTGGTTTTATTAATGAACCATTCCATTCCATAACTCCAGCCCTTTCCGAATACAAAGGAGTTTTCCGGATCGCTGAGGGAAGGCGTATATCCTTCCCGGTATTCGATCTGGTGTTGCATCTGTTTGTAATAGATTTCCAGCGAAGTTTCAAACATATTGTTATTGAAATTCTTGAACAGACCGGCTGCATAGAGCCAGCTGGACTGAGGCTGCACGATATAGGTACTGGGAACCCAGAGATCCGTGGGCAGCGTGGTGCCCGCATTGCTGACCAGATGAATATATTGGAGATTATGACTGACGGAAGCTTTCAGCGAAGTCTGTTCATTCAGCAGATACCGGATGGAGAAACGGGGCTCCGGCCCTCCATAAGTTTTTATATTTTGTCCCCGTCCGTAAGGCGTGCTATCGGTTTTATTGCCATTGGCATCTTCCCGGTAAATGGTATAGGGACCCACCTGCTGAAATCCGCTCCAGCGCAGGCCGGCATTGATATCAATTCGTGTGCCGAGCTGCCAGTCGTCCTGCATATAAACAGCCGCTTCCCGGGCATATTTTTCATTCGAATTAATGGGCGAAAAAACGACCGAATCCTGGTGGCCACTCACCACGTTGGGGGTAAAAGTATGATAGGTGTAGAGAATGCCAAAACGCACTTTATGTTTCGGACTGGCGAAATAATCGTAATCCTGTTTAACAGACAGATCCCGGATACCGGAAGCTAGCCTGAGTGAAAAATTATCCTGTGCACCATTGAAGGCAAACTTATAATCATTGAAAAGCAAGGTGGTATTGGAAAATAATTTACGGTTGAAAACATGGTTCCACCGCAGGGTCGCCGTGGCATTACCCCAGGGAATTTGCGTACTGAAAGAACGCGCTGAATTATTAAAATCAAAAACATCTCTTCCGAAATAACCACTCAGATAAATCCGGTCCTTTTCAGAAAACTGATAGTTCATTTTAATATTCAGGTCGTAGAAATAATATCCGGAACCATAATAACTGCTTGATTTGGAAACGAACGGTTTGACCAGCGCGTCGAGATAAGTTCTCCGGAATGAAATGATGAAAGACGATTTTTGCTTTACGATGGGTCCCTGCACCGACAGCCGTGTAGCAACCAGGCCAATACCACCGTCTACTTCATATTTATTCATATTGCCTTCCTTCATGGAAACATCCAGCACAGACGATAAACGGCCCCCGTACTGCGCTGGCATCCCTCCCTTGATCAGCGTCGTATTTTTAATTGCATCCCCATTGAAAATCGAAAAGAAACCGAATAAATGACCCGTATTGTAAACGATCGCGTCATCGAGCAGGATCAGATTCTGATCCGGCCCGCCGCCCCGCACGTAGAGTCCGGTATTTCCCTCCCCGGCATTACTCACGCCCGGCAGAAGCTGCAGGGTTTTCAAAATGTCTACTTCACCAAAAATAACGGGTAAAGATTTTATCTGCGCCATCGAGAGATCGATCTTACCCATCTGGGCGTTTTTCACATTTCCGTCCCTTTTTTTGGCATAGACGACCACTTCCTCATTGGCGGTGGTGCGCGGACTAATCAGAAAATTCATATCAATATCTTTATTCAGATCAATCTCCCGCCTATCCGACAGATAACCCACATAAGAAACCCCGACCGCATAATGGCCGGCAGGCAGGGTGATAGAATAAAAACCATATCCATTGCTATTTACTCCTTTCTGCTGGCCATTTACAATCACGGATGCCCCGATCAGGCTTTCGGCCGAAAGAGAATCCTTTACATATCCGGTGATTGTAAATTTGCGCTGAGCATGTCCGGCAGCCGCTGAGAAAAGCAAACAAAACAGTAGGATTTTTTTCATCATTCACTTACCGGAGCCGTAAAATGGATGCTGTCACTCACTTCACCACATTCGAGCATTTTGTTTTTATATACCGGATGGTTTTTTCCTAAATAGGGATTGATCACTTTGTTACTCGCACTTAGCCAGTAACCTTCCGAAGAATCGGCAAAAGCCATGGGACAGCGCATGTGATAAATGGTGCTGCCATCGTAGTGAACCGTACGCACAAGACTATACAATTCGTCCGTAATCATGTTAAATTCCCGTTTCTTTTGCTCCATGGTTTTTTCTCCATTCAATCCTTTGATTTCGCCCTGTATGGACTGGGCCAGACTGATTGCTGTTTGCACAATAGACGTATCAGCTTTGAGCAGGTCAAACCGGAGACTGTCAACCGCGCTGCTGAGTTTATTGGCTGAATGCTGAATTTCTACTGTATCGGAAACAACAAAGGCTTCAGATAACAGAAAATAATCATTTAATACCCCGGAAAACAACCGCGTAAAGGCCGAGCTGCTCGATCCGATGGTCAGCGGAACGTCTTTTTTTTCGGGTTTCTCGCCTGAGTTGCTTTTGTGGAGCAACAAATAAGTTATACCGAGTGCCAGTGCAAGTACCGTGATCAGTAAAAAGGCCTTCCGCATAACGAGAATTTAATCAAAGGTAATTGTAATTGCATTTGCTTTAATTTTGCGCGTTTGATTAAATACCCATCCATTTTATGCTGGCAGGTTTTCAGAATTTGACTTTTGAGTTTGGAGCACGCGCGATACTGGAAGACGCCACCTGGCATATCCAACCCGGTGAACATATCGGTCTGATCGGATATAATGGTACCGGAAAATCTACTTTGTTGAAATTGCTCGCCGGAGAATATACGCCTTCGGGGGGGACCGTGGAAAGAAGCCGTAGTACCAGCATTGGTTATCTGCATCAGGATCTGTTAAGTTTTGATACCAGCGACAGCATTCTGAAAGTGGCCATGGGTGCTTTTGATAAAGTGCTCACGGTAGAAAAAGAACTGGAGCAACTCGTCCAGCAAATGGAGCTGGAGGAAAAAGCAGGCAAACCGCAGTCGGAAGAGCTGTTGAATGCATATACGGACAAGCTCCATGAAATGGATTTGCTGGATGGTTACAATATTCATCATAAAACAGAAGAGGTATTACAGGGTCTCGGTTTCGAGAATGCCCATCTGAACCGGCCCTACCGTGAATTCAGTGGCGGATGGCGCATGCGGGTATTGCTGGCGAAGATGATTCTTCAAAAACCGGATCTGCTGCTACTGGATGAACCCACGAATCACCTGGATCTGCCTTCGATTGAATGGTTGGAAAAATATCTGAAAAATTATCAGGGGTCGGTGGTGATTGTGAGTCATGATAAGTTTTTTCTGGACCGGATGGTGGATAAAATTGTTGAACTCTATCAGCAGGATCTTCATTTTTATAATGGGAATTATTCTTTCTATGAGAAAGAAAAGGAAATGCGGATTACCATTCAGCAAAAGGCCTATGAAAATCAGAAAGATTACATCAAACAACAAGAGCGATTTATAGAACGATTCAGGGCAAAGGCCAGTAAGGCTGCCGCGGCCCAGTCGGCTATGAAACGCCTCGACAAAATCGACCGGATCGAAAATGTCGAAATGGAAAGGCCCGATATGCGGATTCAGTTTCGCATCGACCGGCCCCCCGGGAAAGTGCTCGTGCATTTAAAAAATGCCAGTAAAAATTTCGGTGAAAATCAAATCATCCTGCATGCAGAAGCGGAGATCGAACGAGGGGATAAAATTGCCTTAATCGGAGCGAACGGAAAGGGGAAGTCGACCGTTTTACGGATCGTTGCCGGCACCGAACCATTTACTGGGGAACGGGTCTGGGGGCATCATGTTGATGCCAGTTTTTACGCGCAGCATCAGCTCGAGTCTTTAAACCTGAACGATTCGGTTTTGGAAGAAATGAAACAGGCCGCATCCGGTAAAAACGAACTGGAACTCCGTACGTTGCTCGGATGTTTTCTTTTTTCCGGGGATGATGTGGACAAAAGAATTAAAGTATTAAGCGGCGGAGAAAAAGCAAGGGTGGCATTGGCTAAAACGATTGCCGGTAAAGCCAATTTCCTATTGTTGGATGAACCGACGAACCATCTGGATATCCATTCCTGTGAATTGCTCGCCGAAGCATTGAACAAATATGAGGGCAGTTATATTCTGGTCAGTCATGACCGGTTCTTTATATCTAAAACGGCGAACAAAATCTGGGAAATCGAGGACGGACGAATTAAGGTTTTCAAGGGGACGTACGATGAATGGGTTGAATGGAACAAACGAAT
>JAYWCS010000230.1:0-2997 GCA_043780315.1 Bacteroidota bacterium
TGTCAGTTCCGTGCGTAGCCTGAATGTCCGGATTGATGATCCCAGCCAACTCAACAACTGGATCAGCCGCATGGGAGAACATTTATATAACTACCAGGCTCCGACGGGATTTCCCGATCGTGGTCAATACTGGATAAATACCGGCTCACTACTCAACCGGATGAATTTCGGACTCGCTTTTGCCGGCGGCAGGATTCAAGGGGTAACATTGGATTTAATTTCCTTAAACAATCATCATGAACCCGAAAGCGCACTGGCTGCACTGGGTATTTATGGCAAACTGCTGGTACCCTTTGCCGACTCCCTGCAAATGCAAAAAAGACTGAGTCCGTTGCTGAACGATCCGGCGCTCGCTCAGAAAATATCGGCCGCAGCTTCTTCTAAAAATCAATCTG
Source organism: Bacteroidota bacterium (assembly GCA_043780315.1). Lineage (GTDB taxonomy): Bacteria > Bacteroidota > Bacteroidia > Chitinophagales > Chitinophagaceae > Puia. Next base: position 396 of record JAYWCS010000230.1, read on the forward strand.
CCATTTCAAATCAGGATAGTCTGCGCCAGGTATCCAATGCGATCGCCATTCAAAGAACAAAACAAAACAACATGATGCTGTCGCAGGTTGTGGGCGTGCTCATCGGATCACCGGAATTTCAAAGAAGATAATAAAAGGTATGTATATGTTATCGAGAAGAGGTTTTATTAAAGCGGGCGGACTGGCACTGGTCGGAGTGGGTGCGGTGGGTGGTATTCCTGCTTTTGCAGCGCAGGCCGCCTTCAGTGAAAAGAAAAGAGGTCTATATAAAAAAACAAAAATTCTAGTCTGTATTTTTCAACGCGGCGCCATGGACGGACTGATGGCTGTTACCCCTTTTAATGACCCGAATCTTCCCGTGGCAAGGCCGAATTTATTTATGACAGCGGCCGCCAGCACGCCCAACGGCAATGCGCCGCTTATTGATCTGGATGGAAGATTTGGTTTGCATCCGATGATGAAAAGTTTTGAACCATTATTTCGCGACGGACGGCTGGCGATCGTGCAGGGGATCGGTTCACCGAATAATACGCGTTCTCATTTCGATGCCCAGGATTATATGGAGTCGGGTACGCCTTTTAATAAAGGAACGGCGAGTGGCTGGTTAAACCGCGCCGTCGGATTGCTGGGTCATGATCACGATTCGCCTTTTCAGGCGGTGAGTCTGACTTCCGCCCTGCCCCGGTCTTTTTATGGAGCGAGTGCCTGTGTGGCCATTGGTAGTCTGCAGGATTTTAGTCTGCAGTTGCGCGGCAATCCTCTGAGCGTCCGTTCCGCGGCAACCAGTTTTGAAGATTTGTATGATCAGACAACGCCGGGTTTATTACAACAAACGGGCAGGGAAAGTTTCGAAGCCCTGAAGATGTTACAAAAGGCCGATATCAAAAATTATACGCCAGCCAATCGGGCAGTCTATCCATCCACGGCGCTCGGTAATGCGCTGAAACAAATTGCCCAGCTGATAAAAATGGATATTGGACTGGAAGTCGCGTTTGCAGAACATGGTGGATGGGATACCCATTATAATCAAGGAACAGCCACGGGCATTTTTGCCAATAATGCAGCGGACCTGAGCAATAGTATAGCTGCCTTTTGGACAGACCTCAGTTCCTATCAGGATGAACTAACGGTAATGACAATGACAGAATTTGGCCGAACGGTGCATCAAAACGGAACCGGTGGAACCGACCACGGCCGTGCTTCCTGTAATTTTATTTTAGGAAATCAGGTCTATGGGGGTAAAGTACATGGAGATATGAAAACATTGACTACTGAAAATCTGGAAGATGGACGGGATCTTCCGGTCACCACTGATTTCAGAACTGTATTCTGCGAAGTGGCAGACCGGCATCTGCAGATTCATAACGATCTGGTTCTTTTTCCGGACTGGTCCGGAAAGCCGATCGGCGTTATGAAAAATATTTAAAATGTTTCAGGCTTTACCCTGTTTTTTTAAATCGTAGAAAAAATTTCACCTCCCCATTTCTTTAACTTATTGACATTGTGATAATGTCTAAATAATATATGTCGGGCATACCAATTGCATTGGATACAGTGAATCAAATTTATAATTTATGCCACAGAAAAATCATGAGCATGCTGCTCAGCACAATGAAGAAGCTGCAAAACATCATCTGAAGGCGGCTAAACATGCAAGTGAAGGAAACCATGAACAAGCTGTCTATCATGCCCAAATGGCACATGGTAATCAGATCAAGGCAAAGGAGCATTCCAATGAAGCTTCTAAGAAGCACGTTGAAAATGCGATGAACCGGATGGGCAACCGTCATGAAGAACACGCCGAAGAGAGCAAACCGAACGGATCAAAAAATACCGCCGGAACGGTCCATAAGAATCCCACCAAGAAGTAAAACGGTCAATGCCATCACAAAACGGGAAAATCAATTGATTTTCCCGTTTTTATTGAAAGTCGATTGTGTTTGGATTTTGGTTGATAATTGAGCAGCCGGTAAATGTTATATATTTATCAGGAGATGTAACATCTTTAAATAATCAATCTGATGGCAGGTATAACAGAGCGAATTCAACTCTTTAATAAAGATTTTCTACCGGAGATGGTGAAGTTAAAATACAAAGCCATGCTCATGAATCCTTTTCGTTTCTTCAGAGGCACCTGCCATCTCTTTTATGAAGATTTAAACCGGGTAGAAAATTTCCCTGAATCCCCTGCTACCTGGTTGTGTGGCGATCTGCATTTGGAGAATTTCGGCAGTTTTAAGGGAAATAACAGAATGGAGTATTTCGATTTAAATGATTTTGATGAATCCATTTTAGGTCCTGCATTGTGGGAAATCGCCCGCGTACTGACGAGTATTTATGTGGCATTGGATTTACTGGAAGTAAGGAAGAAGTCGATACGCAAAATGGGTGGCCTTTTTTTAAAAAAGTATATCGAAACGCTAAAATCAGGTAAAGCAAAATATATTGACCCACGAACAGCCAACGGTCTGATTAAAAGTTTATTGAAATCAGCAAGTCAGGTCAATGAAAAAATACTTTTATCCAAAATGGCGATTCCCAAAGAGGGTCAATATTTTATTAGAATAAATAACCTAACCCATTTTAAAATTGAAAAGAAATT
>JAYWCS010000231.1:0-10158 GCA_043780315.1 Bacteroidota bacterium
CTCCCGTTTGCCTTATACAGCGCCTGCCGGTTTTTTTGAGGAGTTTTCTGAGGCGCTGATGAACCGTATCCGATTGGAAATGAATGCATTGGATGTTCATCTGGAGTCGGATCCTTTTGACACGATTCTGGATGCGGGAGCCGAAATCGACCAACTTTCTCCCCTGCTCGCCAGTCTGCAAAAGAAAAATTCTTACCAGGTTCCCGCAGGTTTTTTTGAGGAATGGAAGGTAAAAAGTCCGGCTATCGAAACAGCGCCGGCGAAACTGATTTCCATGCCCGCGTTCGAAATGAACCAGGTGAATATGGATGCGGCAACATCGGCCCCATCCACCGGTACCCGGGTCAAAATGGGCGTCTTCCTTTCGAAAAAACTAATCCGCTACGCTGCGGCAGCCTGTCTGATGGCCGTGTTGGGAACAGCCGCCTATCAGTTCGCCAGCCGTGCTGGTAGTATTGATCCGATGGGTGCTTTGTCCAGCGTGAGTGATCAGGATATGGCGAATTACCTGGATACCGACGATATCCATTGGACGCCAGGTCTTTCTACTCAAACAGCCTCAGCAGATTTTAGTGATACCGATATTCATGACCTGCTGAACAGTGTGCCCGATTCGGAACTGGAACAATATCTTCCTGTATTGCCGGAACCAAAACGAACCGTAAATTGATTCCGCAATGAAGAGACTTTTACTTTATTCCCTTTTAGTTTCATCTGTATTTTTTGGACGGGCACAGAACGGAAGCCGTTTGGTAGCATTGAAGATCGCCTATATCACCAATAAATTAAACCTGAGTCCGGAAGAAGCACAAAAATTCTGGCCCATCTATAACCAGTATTCGGCTGAGTTAAAAGTTGCCCGCCTCGACGCCGCCCGCAATAACAGTAGTGAGATTCAACTCGATGAGATGATCCTCAACACGCGCAAAAAATACAATGGTCAGTTTAGTCAGGTACTCAGTCCGCAAAAAGTAGATATCTTCTTCAGATCCGAAAAAGAGTTCGGCCACTTCGTTCAGAAAGAAATGGAAAGACGCCAGCTAAAAAATCAGCGTCGATTTGATGGTAATCCGTAAGCGGGTTAACTTGTGGTCAGAGACCGGTTCAACATGCGAAAATTACGATCCCTTCTTTCCTTTTTGTTTTTTTCGGGATTTCTCTGCGCTCAGGATACCACCCAACATATCGTGCCGGGCAGAACAAACCGCCCTGATCAGATCAACAAACCATATGTCATTTTAATTTCTGCTGATGGACTCCGATATGATCTCGCAGATAAATATCATGCGAAGAATTTAATCCGTTTGCGTGAAACCGGTGTACAGGCAGATTATATGTTATCGGTTTTCCCTTCCCTTACTTTCCCCAACCACTACAGCATTTCTACCGGCGACTATCCGGCACACGATGGCATCGTGGACAATTCATTTTATGATCCTCAACGCCGGCAATTCTATTCTATGGGGAAACGATGGACCGTGGAAGACAGTTCCTGGTACGGTGGCACGCCTCTTTGGGTGCTCGCCGAACAACAAGGTATGCTCTCGGCCAGTTTTTATTGGGTCGGCACGGAAGCCGCGATTCAGGGCATTCGGCCCACCTATTACTACAAGTACAATACGAGCATTTCAATGAACGAACGGATCGGCGCCGTGCGAAACTGGCTGACATTACCCGAAAACATCCGGCCCCATTTCATCATGTTTTATATGCCCGATGTAGATCATGAAGAACATCTGTTTGGCGTAGATTCAAAACAAACCGCGATCGCCGTTTATTATGTAGATAAAGCCGTCGGAGAACTCGTGCAACAGCTCGACTCCCTGCATCTTCCAATTAATTATATTTTTGTTTCCGATCACGGCATGATTAATATTGACACGCTCAACAGCATCTCACTGCCCCCGTCGATGGATACCAGTCGCTTCATCATCCTGAATTCCGGAAGTATCGCACATCTCTACGCCAAAGACACAGCGGATATCTTACCCGCCTTTCAACTATTGAAATCCGATGCAACAGATTACGATGTATATCTGTCGAACAACTTACCCGCGCGCTGGCATTATAGTTCATCCGATGATTACTTTCGCCGGATCGGCGATTTGATTTTAGTTAGCCATGCCCCGAAAGTTTTTAATTTCAACGCACATCACCTCAGCAAAGCTACGCACGGCTTTGATCCGGGACTTACTGAAATGCATGCAAGCTTTTATGCCTGGGGACCGGCATTCAAATCCAATTTCAAAATTGCCGGATTTGAGAATATTCATATTTTCCCGCTGATTACAAATATTCTCTCCCTCCCCAATCCAAAAGATATCGATGGCCGTTTGAAGGTGCTGCAACCTATCCTTGCCAGACAGGCGTTTTGATATCGTGATAAAAAAGAAAGATCCAGTTTTCTTTTTGTCCCTTCTCCCACCACTGATGTCGAAGTTCCATACATTTTTTCCCATCATAATCATACTTCGCCACAAAACGATTTTTCATTTGTTGCAGTTGCGGCGCCACATCGGCACCGAAAAAAATATGTTCATCATTTTCTTCTATATGAAATACCTGGTGGAAAGGACAGTGACCGCCTGTGATTTCATAACGTATATATCCATCGATGGATCCATTTCCTTCCAGTTTAACCAGATTCGAATAGTGTTCCAGGAAAGAAAAAGATTCCGGCTCGTAACTGGGAAATCCCTTCTCTAAAGCATATTCGAGTTCGCGTTGCTGTACATAATAAATCGCCTGCGGAAAAGAAGCGATGCGTTGACCATCGCGTAATTTCCGACCCATTCCTCCCACATGATCCTTATGCAAATGACTCAGCAAAACTTTTGTTACCGAATGCGGATCAACACCGGCTGCACGGATCAACTGATGTATTTGCAATTCTCCGTTTTGTTCAAAACCCAAACCGGTATCCATCAGCAAAACGTCTTTTTCGGTGATGACTAAAAAAGGCTGAACTTCCACCAGCAGACTGCCCGCGGTGCGCTTTTGCAGATCATCCGTTGCCGGATTGAATGGAATGAATTCCTTGGATTTATCAATAGTAAAAGCTCCTTCAGAGAGCGGAATGATTTTCATCTTATAAATTACTCAATCAGAAAATTATTTATCTCAAAACCATCTGCCGATCCGCATCGAGCCGGGCGAGAATAAAAAGCATCACACTAAAGGTGAGCAGCGAAGTACCCCCATAACTCACAAAAGGAAGCGGAATACCGATCACCGGCGCGAGACCGATCGTCATACAAACGTTAATAGATATATGGAAGAAGAATACCGAAGCAACTCCATAAGCGTATGCACGACTAAACACCGATCGCTGCCGCTCGGCAATTGTCACGATTCGCATTAGCAGAATCACATAAATACTTAAGAATACGATACTGCCCACAAAGCCAAATCCTTCCCCGATTGTACAGAATATAAAATCTGTTCGCTGCTCCGGCACAAAATCATAGCGCGTTTGCGTGCCTTTCAATAGTCCCTTACCCAGCAGGCCGCCATTGCTGATGGCAATTTTACTTTGTTTAACATTGTAATTCCCGTTGTCTTTCTTTTTACCGACCGACTTTTCCTCAATCTCTTTTGCAGCGGCCGCATTCCTGGGAACATAATCCTTGCCAATCGCATCGTAGATGCGCTTCACCTGGTAGGCCTGAAATACACGATCGAAGGCAAATGGCACCACAAAGCGCTGTACCCCTACGCAGACAAACCAGATACTGGCGATCATAAATAAAACCTGCCGCTGCCTTTTGATCTGCCTTCGTAAAATATAAATCGCAAGACCCGCAATAGCCGTGAGTACCAAAGCCAAAATATTCGGTTCGACTAACAACGTTGCCACCACCAACACCGCAAAGGAGAATCCGACAATCAATACCAAGGCAGGTAGTCCCTCGCGGAACATCACTAAAAAAAATGAAAAATAGACGAGCGCCAGTCCGGTTTCTTTTTGCATGATCGATAAAGCCGCTGGCACCAGAGAGATCACTGCCGCGATGATCTGGGAACGCGGCCGCGCAAAATCAGTATCCACCCGCGATAAATATTTCGCCAGCGCCAGGTTCACAAATATCTTACAGATATCGGCGGGTTGAATCTGCACCGCCGAACCGAGTTTGATAATGGAGGAAGTTCCTTTAATATTCGAATGAAAAGGAAAAACCAGCAACATCAATAATATCCCGAAAGCATAAGACAGGTTGGCCGTTGCCGTAAAAAATTTACTATCCGTGAGTAATATAAAAATACCCGCAATGGCGCTAATTACAAAGAACAGGGCCTGACGGCTATAATCGGTTTTGAGTGAAATAAATCCCTGAATCACATTATCTCCATCGTGGTAGGTAGCAGAAAATATACTCATTACCCCGATCATGCTCAGCATGAACCAGAGCCAGATCAGCGACCGGTCCGCACCTTTTGCGAGCGATGCATTGCGCTGGTTCATGGAGCCTGTTTTGTACTGCTGTCTTTCTGGACAACCGGTTTGTCTTTTGGTTTCAACGCCGCACTATCCAAAGTTTTATTTATAATTATATGATTCGTTTTTGGGGAAGAATCTGATTTGCGTGAAGCCGTCATATCATTTTTCCGCCGAAGACTGGTATCTGTTTTTTTTTCACGAGCACTATCTGACGAAATAAAAGCCGTACGAATCCTGGGACCAAATGGAATGATCACGTGCACCGTGGTTTTATGAAGTGTGTCGAGCATAACCCGCCGGGCTACCGGATCCTGGTATTTTTTCCATCGGGTGCTGTCTCCGGTTTGTTTAGCCCAAACCGCTGCACGCGCAGAATCCGTAATAAACTGAAGCCGCACGAAATAGTTTGGCAGCAGATTTGAATTGGCCAACACGGTCGCCAGCTTTACTCTTTCCTGTGTCAAGGTATCATGCAAATATTTTTCAACCAGCAAACTTCCAATCGGCGCCGCCCAGGTCGCCCCGTATCCTGCGTTTTGAATCACGACAGCAATCGCGATTTTTGGATTTTCCCTTGGCGCAAAACAAACAAACAGGGCGTTGTTTTTTAATTTCGTTTTTTTGCCTTCGAGCAATAAATAGTTTTCTGCAGTCCCGGTTTTTGCACACATGTTTAGGCCGGGTATACGGGCAACCCGCGCGGTTCCAATTTCCACCACATCTTGCATGCCGCTGATTACAGTTTCGTAATCCGCATCAGAAATATGGGTAAGCACTTCGTGTTTTACGGAGTATTTGTAGAGCACGCTGTCGTCGGCCGAATGCCCCTCAACTCGTTGCACAAAATGGGGAGTGTAAAAATATCCCTTGTTTGCAACAATACATATTGCATTGGCCATTTGCAATGGTGTAACGAGCATCTTATCCTGGCCGATGCCCAGGGTCTTCATTGTGCATGAATTCCATGAACCATGATATTCCTTATCATAAGCAATGGTATCCGGAATATTTCCGGTGTCTTCACTGGGTAAATCAATACCAATACGATGACCCAGCCCAAATTTATTCAGGTATTGTTTCCATGTTTCCAGTCCATTACGGATATTATGAATTCTGGGATTGTCTACTTCAAGCCGGAATGCATTGCAAAAAAAAGAGTTACAGGAATGCGCGATCGCAAGCCGAAGCGTTGCTGCATGACCAGCCCATTTTTCATCACATTTCACCGGTTTCCCGCAGGCTAGATATTGACCCAGACAGGGATAACCGCTTGCCGGTGTAATCACGCCTTCATCTAAACCAATCAATGCGCCAAGAGGTTTGTAGGTCGACCCCGGTTGATACAGGCCTTTAATTGCCCGGTTTAACAAGGGAGCGTGGACATCCAGTACCAGGCTGCCGTAGTTTTTTTGTTTGTCCGGCCCCGTAAGGGAATTCGGATCATAATCGGGGCTCGATGCCATGGCCAGAATGCCACCGGTTTGGGGTTCAATCGCCACCACCGATCCCACTTTATTGGCGAGTAATTTTTCCGCGAGTTGTTGTAATTCGATATCTAAAGAAGTATGCAGATTGCGGCCGGCAATCGCCGGGGTATCGAGATCGCGGTTCGCATAGTGCCCCACGAGTCGGTTTTTATTATCCTTGATCCAGTACTCGATGCCCCGCTGGCCCATGAGTTGTTTTTCGTACGATTGTTCCAATCCGCTCCGGCCCACATAATCCCCCAACTGATAATAAAAATTTGAACGACGCAAGATATTCGAATCCACTTCTCCCACATAGCCCATGATATGGGCAGCTGCATTATAGGGATATACCCGTACGGGTCTTTCCTGTAAATTAAATCCGGGGAAACGCCAGATGTTTTCTTCCAGTTTGGCATAAAGATCCGGTTCCAGCAGATCTTCAAAGATGGACGGACGAAAAGGGCCGTTTTTTATTTTCGCATCAAGCACCCGGGAACGGAACTCAGCCGAATCGATCTCCAGCAACCGACAAAAATACGAAGTGTCGATATTTTTTACCTGAGAAGGCGTCACCATCAGGTCGTATAAAATCGTGTTGTTGAGAATGGCCCGCTGGCGATGATCATAGATGATGCCGCGCGTAGGATAAATGCGTTTGGGAAAAAGTGCATTTTCCGCCGCCATTTTTTTATACTTATCAGAAAATACCTGCAGGTTGAAGAGCTGCACAAAAATAATCAGGAACATCCCACCGAAGATGAGGCGTATGATATTACTGCGCGATTGATTGAAAACAGGCATCTCCGGATATTGGCTTTAGATTAAACCGTATTTGTTCTGAACTTTTCCTTTCTGAAAAATAAAAGCTCCGTCAGCAATATCAACAACATGCTGATGCCCGTTGTGGCGACTACTTTGCCAATAAAATACAAAAAAGATCCGAAACTCATCCATTCCAGGAAAACTAAATAACCGTGATGAAACAGGGTGAGCACAAATACATAAGTGAAATACGGCGCCCAGCCCATACTAGTCACCGAGGGTGACAAATAATTCTTGTCCGCGCCTTCCTGTGAGATCAGCATATTGACCACAAAGGGCCGCAGGTAGGCTATTAGCAAACAGGCTGCCGCATGTAATCCGGGGGTATGCATGAAATAATCGAGACTGAACCCGAATAAAAAAGCCACTGACATCAATCCGGCGCGCGACATACTAAAAGGCAGCCACAGAATATAGAGATAATATAAATAAGGCGTGATGAAACGGTGCAGGGGCGGCATCTTAAATAAGATGAATACCTGCACAAACAGGAAGAGGATAAATCGGAATATATTTTTTAGCAGCTCGCTCATTGGAATTTTTTTCGCGTGGAATCTTCCAGCCGCTTTTGTTCAAGGAATTGGGTATTGGCAATTACATATACATACTCCACATTAAAGAAATTGGTGGAGGGTTTTAATTTCAACGTGTAAAAATTACTGCTTTTATCATCCACCACCTCCGCAATGGTTCCGACCATGAGGTTGCCGGGGAATAAAGAAGACGTTGGACTAGTCATTACCGAATCGCCCAGTTTCACTTTCGCACTTTTTGGAATGTCTTTTAATGTCACAAACATCGGGCTTACGCCATCCCACTCCACGGTACCCCGTTCTCCTCCATTTTTCAGCTTAACCACTACTTTATATTGCCGGTGCAGGAGTGTCATGACACTCGAATAGTTATCACTCACATTCACCACCGTTCCGAGAATACCCGTGGGGCTCATAACCCCCATATTCGGATGAACATCCTGCTGCGATCCGCGGTGAATCGTAATAAAATTTACCTGCGTATTCACCGTACTGCCCACGACTTTGGCCCCAAGCCAGGTAAACTTTCTGATTTCGCGAAGGGAATCTGTCTGAAGGGTATCCAGCACGGCTTTGCCACTAATATCGGGCTTCTCAAAATTTTCTTTAAGCATCAGATTCAGACGGGCATTTTCACCAGCCAGCTGTTCGTTGATCTGCCTGAGATGGAAATAGGCATCTACTTTACTGAATCGCTGGTTGATGCGACCGGTTACTTCACCCGCCACATTCATGAATGCGGCTTCATGATATTTATTATAACGGAAGAGAAAAGACAGGGAAATAATCTGCAGCAGCAGAAAGAATAGGAAATTCGAATACTTTCTGATGAAGAGAAAAACATTTCTCACTTTATGTGGTTGGCTTTTTTGATTGACTCTTTTGGTTGATGATGTTTGTTTGACGGTTTTTGGTTGACGGTTGACTATACACCGAACAACCTACACCAACAAGCCTTATCTCATAACAAAAGGGTATCTGTCATAATTTTTTAATGAAATACCTGTTCCACGCACCACACTTTTTAACGGATCGTCCGCAATATGGACCGGCAGTTTAATTTTTTGGCTCAGCCTTTTATCCAGTCCCCGAAGCAGCGCTCCTCCGCCCGTAAGATACAAGCCACGACGGTAAATATCCCCCGCCAGTTCCGGTGGCGTTGTCTCCAAAGCCTTCAGAATGGCTTCTTCTATTTTGAAAATGCTTTTATCCAATGCTTCTGCAATTTCCTGGTAGCTCACCAGAATCTGTTTTGGAATACCGGTCACCAGATCGCGACCGTTCACCGGAATATCATCCGGCGGATTATCCAGGTCCTTCAAAGCTGCACCAATCTGGATCTTAATCTGCTCGGCGGTTCTTTCACCAATCAGCAGACTATGATACCGGCGCAATGCTTCCATGATATCGGCCGTGAATTCATCCCCTGCAATGCGGATCGACTGGTCGCAAACGATACCAGCCAGCGCAATCACCGTAATACCGGTGGTACCGCCGCCAATATCAATAATCATGTTTCCGACGGGTTCTTCCACGTCTATGCCGATCCCCAGGGCCGCAGCCATGGGTTCATGTATGAGGTAAACTTCTTTGGCACCCGCCTGCTCCGCACTATCGCGCACAGCTCTTTTTTCTACTTCCGTAATGCTGGAAGGAATGCAAATCATCATCCGCCAGCTGGGTGGGAAAAGGGGCTTTTTGGGGTAAATCATCTTGATCATTTCCCGGATCATCAGTTCGGCAGCGTTAAAATCGGCAATAACGCCGTCTTTCAGCGGTCGTACGGTACGGATACTCTCATGCGTTTTTTCATGCATCATGAGGGCTCGTTTTCCAACAGCGAGTACTGTTTTCGGATTATTCCGGTCTAATGCGACAATACTTGGCTCATTAACGACGATCTCATCATTATGGATAATCAGGGTGTTGGCCGTGCCCAGATCCATTGCAATCTCTTGTGTCAGGAAATTGAATAATCCCATTTTAAAAGGTCAGATTTTAATTCTGTTACGATGCATACAAAATTGACGGAAATAATCGGTATTAACAAAGTGAACATGCAAACACCGGTATTCTGCACTGAACGCTATTTTCAGCAGTATATTTCTCTGTCAGAGGAGTTTATTCTGAAGCGAATCCGAGCCGGCTCCGCCGGGAAAGGTGGATGGTTGACTGTTTTTCCCGGAATAGCCGAGAAAGGTTGACGGTTGACGGTTGACGGTTAGGGGTAGACGGACGTTTTATAGAAATTCGTAGCCGATGTCGCGTCTGAAGTACATTCCGTCAAAATCGATCTTCTTTAAAACAGAAACCGATTGTCGGATTGCTTCGGGAATGGTATCAGCATAGGAAGTTACACAAAGCACGCGGCCACCATTGGTGCACACTTCCCCCTTTTCTGCTCGGGTGCCCGAATGAAAGATGATGGTTCCCTCCTGCTGGGTATCAAGTCCGCTGATCGGATACCCTTTTTCATAACTGCCGGGATAACCGCCACTCACCGCCACCATCGTGGCCGCTGCCCGCGCATCGATCAAAATGGTTTTTTCATGAAGTTTTTTATTGGCAACAGCCTCAAATAAATCCACCAGATCATTCGTTAATCGCGGAATAATCACTTCCGTTTCAGGATCCCCCAAACGGCAATTATATTCGATCACCATTGGCTCCCCACCGACTTTGATCAATCCGATGAAAATAAATCCGCAATACGGAATTCCCTCCGATTTCAAACCCTGAATGGTGGGATCGATGATGCGCTCTTTCACCTTCATCATAAATATTTCGTCGGCAAATGGAACCGGACTCACCGCCCCCATTCCACCTGTATTGGGGCCCTTATCGCCCTCACCAATTTTTTTATAATCCTTCGCTTCCGGCAACAGCACGTAACTGT
>JAYWCS010000232.1:0-14716 GCA_043780315.1 Bacteroidota bacterium
AGTAACGGGAATAGTTCCTACCGGCCACCAGAGGGATATGATAGACAGGAATGAAGTCGAAATCAATTTCATAAATGAAAGGATCCTGATTCCCCATTTGACCGTCCGGCGTCTGTACTTGGGTGCCTGCATTGGGAAGAAATTCTCCGGGTACGGCGCGCGAAGCGGCCACGGAAATAACCCCCGGCTGATCAGCAATAGCCTTCTTAATGGATTCAATATCATTCTCCACTTTTTGATCGCCTTCAAAATTAATAATCAGCATCTGTTTTTTTTGAAACCCGAGATCATGACGATTTACGTATTTCAATTGAGTATAAACAATGATTGTTCCGGCAATGAGGGCAATCGATAAAGTGAATTGAAAAACCACCAGCGCTTTGCGAAACGAAATGCCGTTTCTGGAAGGATTGAATTTCCCTTTCAATACGGAGATAGCCTTGAATCCGGAAAGCACCCAGGCTGGATATATTCCTGCCACCATTCCCACTACAACTGAAAATGCCAGCAAGCAGAAGGATGTCATTGGGGTAAAGAAATGAGCAAAAGAAAGTTCTTTCCCGGATAGGTTTGCGATCAGTGAAATACCCGGTCGTGCCAGTAGCGCGGCAATCACTGCCGCTGCAACCGAAATCAGAATGGATTCAAAAAGAAATTGCCACATCAGGCTCGAGGGCTTTACACCCAGCACTTTGCGGACACCTACTTCTTTTGCCCTTTCCAGTGAACGTGCGGTGGACAGGTTCATAAAATTGATACAGGCAATCAGCATGATGAAAATGCCAATACAGGAAAATAAATATACATTCAGTAAGCTGCCGGTGGAGCCTGGTTGCCGGATGGCAGCGGAATGCAGGTAGGCACCATTCATTTTTTCAAATGAGATCGTATAGCCCTTGTCCTCACTATTATGCCTTTTGACAAACGCAGCGCTTTGCGCCTGCAATGATTCAATGCGGGTGTTTTCTTTCAGCAGCAGATACGTGTAAAAATCCACATATCCCCAGGAACTAAAAATATCTGACCGCTGTTTCTTAGCTGTGGCCATGGAGATCAGTCCGGTGAATGTAAATTGTGAATTGGCCGGGACATCTTCCAGGACGCCGGTGACCATAAAATTGTCGCCATTTTCAACCCGCAGTAATTGGCCGACGGGATTCGTATCACCGAAAAACTTTTCTGATAACTTTCGGGTGAGCACAATCGTATTCACCGCCGTTAAAGCCGTATGCGGGTTTCCATATAACATTTTCCAACTGAACACATCAAATGCCGTTGAATCCATCACGAGCATATTATCCTGCTGAAAACGTTTTTCACCATGTTGCAACAGCAAGCTGACCGGACTCATGAAGCGCACCACTTTCTCGATTTCAGGAAAGTCGGCCTGGAGCGCGGGCCCCACAGGGGCGCAACCCCAAACCCAAAAATCTTCCGGCGTGGGAGCACCGGGGTTTACACCGTCCTGAACACTACGGAATGTTTGCACCACCCGCACGATCCGATCGCGTTTGGTATGGTATTGATCGTAGGACAGCTCGTTTTGTATGTAAACTGCAATCAGTATGCAACAGGCCATTCCGATGGCAAGTCCGGCGATATTGATAAAACTATAAAATTTACGTTTCACGAGGTTGCGCCAGGCGATCTGAAAAAAGTGTTGAATCATTGCTTTAGAGTAAGTGCTGGAAAAGGAACAAAACGTATGCCATTCGAAGGATGTGTTGAAAGTGAGAAAAAAGGAGCGTCAACGTGTTCGATATCGGACAATAGGCATCCGTAACCGGTACAACAAATGGGCTATTCCGTCGTAATCTTAAAACCAGTAATTTGCGCATAACCATAAAAGCTTTCGTGAGAAATTATATTACAACTTTCTGTTTGTTGATTTGCGGAGCAATAACCGCTCAAAATTTAAACGGGGATCTTCAATCGCGAATAGAAAATCTGATCAGGGATTTCCATGGCCAGGTTGGAATTTATGTAAAAGATTTGCAGGGCAATCGCTGCGCTGCTGTCAACGCGGATAGTATTTTTCCAACGGCCAGTATTGTTAAGATTCCGATCATGATTGGCATCATGAAGCGGATACAGCTGCATCAGCTTGAATTTCACCAGAACTTTGTTTATCAGGACACAATGAGATACGATCCGGGAGAAGATATGCTGGCGTCATTCAAGCCGGGCGAAAAAATTCAACTGAGTAAGCTGCTCCTGCTTTCCATTTCACTGAGTGATAATACGGCCAGCCTGATGCTTCAGCGAATTGCGGGTGGCGGCCATTGGATAAACCAATTGATGGACTCCCTGGGCTATAACTATACCAAAGTGAACAGTCGGACGACGGGCCGGGAGATTGAAAGAGAGCGATATGGCTGGGGGCAAACCACGCCCCGTGAAATAGTACGCATAATGGAGCAGATCGTAAAAGGAAAGATGCTGGATCCCGCGAGCAGCGACAGAATGTTACGTACGCTGGGAAGGCAGTATTGGGATGAGGAAGCGATTTCGCAAATTCCTCCGGATATATTTGTGGCTTCCAAAAGCGGAGCGTTGGATCAATGCCGGAATGAAATTCTGTATGTCAATGCACGGCATCCTTTTATCTTCAGCATTTTTACTAAGAACAATTCAGATTCTTCCTGGGAATATAGTAATGAAGCGTGGGTGCTGACCCGAAAACTCTCGTCGTTACTATTTAAATATTTCAATCCTGGCATCCGGTACGAGGCAGCGGAGGTTAGTAAAAAATAATATAGACAAAGGGGTGATGGTTGACGGTTGACGGTTGATGGTTGACGGTTGACGGTTGATGGTTGACGGTTGATGGTAGAGAGGCACTACAAAATAATATTCAATTGTGATGGGGTTTATCAAAAAGATAGATGACCAGTCCGATCAGGAGAATCCCGAGGCCTATGCTGCTTTCCACGGGTTTGTCAATATAGGTGAAGATCAGTGACCAGGCATTGAAAGCAAGAAAAATCCATTGCAGCAAGGGTTTCAAAGGAGACTTGAAAGTGCCGGGTGCTTTATTTTTTAAAAATAAACTGGTAGCCACTGTGAGGGAAGTGACCAGCTGCAATACAAATCCGGCATACAACAGAACTTTTTCGAATGAACCGGTGAGTGCCAATATAACGCTGATAAATACCTGCAGCCAGAGAGCCGTAACAGGTATTCCGTGTTGATTGATTTTTGCCAGTGGCTTCCATAAACGATTCTCCTTTGCCATTGCCAGGGTGACTCGTGGGCCGACCCATAGGTAAGAACTCAGGGTGGCGATCAGTTGAATAGCGATAAAAGCGCTCACCCATTTGCCGCCGATAGGTCCCAGTAAATTCGTAAAAGAAATATAAGTGACTTCTTCTCTGCCTTGTAACTCACTGATACGGGCATTTTTTAGAAGAACCAATTGGAAAAAAATATAAATGACGGCAACAAACAAAGTGCCTCCGATCAAAGCGCGGGGAAGATTCTTTTCCGGGTCTCGGATCTCGGCAGTAACATAAGCGGCTGCATTCCATCCGGTATAGGAGAAAGCCACAAACACCATCGATACGGCAAATCCGGGTTTGATAATTTCCTGTTTCCAGGAATCATCCAGGATCAGACTATTGGATGTATTGCCCGGCAGCACTAAACCGATCACGATCAGAGATAATATGAAAAGTACTTTAATCAGCGTGGAGCTATTTTGAAAGAAGCTGCTATGTTTGATGGTGAAACTATGTGCCAGCCCAATACCAACGATTACGGAAACCGCCAGCCACACGTTATCATGCAAACCGAAAGGTGCGAGGTATTTGGTAAATGCCATGGCAGCCAAAGCAACCGGCGCGGAAAAACCCAGTGTCAGTCCGGCCCATGCCGAGAGATAACCCATTACCGGATGAAATATTCTGGAAAGATAAATATAGTCGCCGCCCGACTCTTTGAAATGGGTACCCAGCTCGGCATAAGCAAAAGCACCAAATAATGCTAATAATCCGCCGACCAGCCAGAGCAGTAAAATACCCCAGGTATTCTGAACAGCTGAAAGTTGGAAACCTACGCTGGTGAATACGCCGGTGCCAATCATGTTGGCTACTACAATGGAAGAAGCGGTGAAAACGCCAATTTTTTTTGTCAAACGGGAATTCATTTACGGACAATCAAGCGCCGGGATACAATATCGTTTATTATTTGATATTCTGACACAGACGAATCCTACGCAGTAAATCTAAATATTTTTTTAAAGCCTGCCGGTCGTAATGTAAAGCCTTGACTTTTGCATCCCACCGAAAAATTCAACATGAAAAAGATCGCCTTTGCAGTTTTACCATTTCGTCTTTTGCTATCCGGTGAGAACGCAAAGAAAATTCCGGGTACGATCAAAGTATCGGGAGAAGGCAAAATTCGCGTTAAGCCAGATTTAATTATTTTGACCATTGATATTAGTTTTACTAACTACCAAAATAAATTGTATTTCACAAGTGCGGTTTTAGTCACTCTAAATCAGCTCGTTTATTACGCGAAGCTGATCTGTTAGCATATGATGATGCACAAAAATCTGTTCTTTAATTGTGCGGTGGGCAAATATAAAATTGGGGAAACTTATTTATTTGACGAATTTTTAGAAGAAAAGTGGTTTCGGAATATGAAATTTCAAATTAAATGTATTTTAGGGAGAAAACCAGGAACCTTCTCCTATCCCCTTGGCCTTCCAACAGGTCATTTACGCGGGAAACAGAACAGCGATGTAGCGGGAGTTCGGTGTATTTTTGATAACTTAACCATCTAAAAGGAATGGGAAAATTTGCCATTTTGCTCGGACCGCAGGGTGAATCAGTTAATAATAAATATTACCTTATGTGGGACGTAAAATATTTATTAATGGCAATGCAATGACTCATGGAAACTGGAAGATCGTTCGTTGGAACGCTGAATGAGTTAAGTAAATAAGCTTGGTCAGGCAAGCCGGAGTTTCTGATAAATCGCTATTTATAAAAACGAATTATGAAAAAAAAAATCATGAAATCCAATCTTTTCTTTTTCGCCATTGCATT
This sequence comes from Bacteroidota bacterium, assembly GCA_043780315.1. Classification (GTDB taxonomy): domain Bacteria; phylum Bacteroidota; class Bacteroidia; order Chitinophagales; family Chitinophagaceae; genus Puia. The sequence continues at coordinate 5,049 of JAYWCS010000232.1, forward strand.
TTTGGGGCTTCAGCTTCTCCTATCGATGAGGACCAATCCCGTCTTTCATCCGGAAATAAAACAATTTCGAATAGGAGGGGATAGTTCAAATTTTATTCTGGTAAAAAACGCTCAGGGTCCAACGCTGGGCTATTCACCGAATTCAGGGGTTAAAATTATTGAAGTCGATGGTCTTTTCTTTAAAGATCTCAATCGCAACGGAACACTGGATAAGTATGAAGACTGGCGGTTATCGACAGACGAAAGAGCAAAAGATCTGGCATCGAAAATGTTAACCGAACAGATCGCGGGCTTGATGTTATACAGCGCCCACCAGGCAATCCCTGCAGGCTCAGGGAGTTTTGGCGGAGGAACCTATCATGGAAAGCATTTTACGGATGGCGGTATTGATCCTGCGGGACTCACAGATCAGCAAAAAGATTTTCTTCTTAAAGATAATCTACGTCATGTGCTGATTACATCGGTTCCCGGTGCTGAAGTCGTTGCCGAATGGAATAATAATATGCAGGCTCTGGTGGAAGGATCAGGGTGGGGTATTCCATCCAATAATAGTTCAGACCCCAGGAACGGCACAAGCTCCGGAGTAGAATATACTGCTGGAGCGGGTGGTAAAATTTCGCAATGGCCCGACGAAATTGGTTTAGCGGCAACATTCGATCCGTCCATCGTCGGGCAATTCGGCCATATCGCAGCGCAAGAATATAGAGGGTTGGGTATCTCCACTTCGCTGTCACCGCAAATTGATCTGGCATCCGAACCGAGATGGTCACGTTTTGGTGGAACTTTTGGTGAAGATCCACAGTTATCGGCAGATATGGCGCGCGCTTATATAGATGGATTTCAAACCTCTACGGGCGAAAGTGAAATTAAAGACGGATGGGGATTTCACAGCGTAAATGCCATGATGAAACATTGGCCGGGTGGTGGACCTGAAGAGGCAGGCAGGGATGCACATTTTGCTTATGGAAAATTTGCTGTTTATCCTGGTAATAATTTTGATGAACACTTAATTTCTTTTGTGGACGGAGGCTTAAGACTCGACGGAAAAACAAAAACAGCTGCGGCCGTGATGCCATACTACACCATTTCGTATGGACGGGATAGTGTCAATAAGGAAGACAAAGGAAATGGGTACAGTAAATATCTCATTACGGATCTGCTGAGAAATAAGTATCACTACGACGGAGTAATTTGTACTGATTGGCAGGTTACAGCGGATGAAGGAAAAACACCCGATATTTATGCGGGTAAATCCTGGGGTATGGAAACCAATACCGTTGCAGAGCGCCTTTATAAAGTATTGATGGCCGGTGTTGATCAGTTTGGGGGAAACAATGATGGAGGCCCTGTTATGGAAGCCTATAAAATGGGTGTTAATGAATTTGGTGAAGGGTTTATGCGGGCACGTTTTGAACAATCCGCTGTACGACTGCTACGTAATATATTCCGCGTCGGTCTTTTTGAAAATCCCTACGTGGATCCAAAGCAATCAACGGAAATCGTTGGAAATGCGACTTTCATGGAAGCAGGCTATCGGGCGCAGATTAAATCCGTTGTGATGCTTAAAAACAGTCAGAATGTACTGCCGCTAAAAAAAGGGAAAACAGTTTATTTACCAAAAAAATATACAGCGCCGATGCAGGGATTTTTCGGCCCCCCATCCAAAGAAAAATATGAAGACGCAGTCGGAGCAGAACTAGTCAAACAATATTTTAATATTACAGATGATCCGGCGAAAGCAGACTATGCCATGGTGTTCATCAGCGGCCCTGCAGGCGGAGCAGGTTATGATAAAAACGACGTGACCAATGGCGGTAACGGTTACATTCCCATCAGTTTGCAATACGGCCCTTATACAGCGACCGAGGCAAGGGAACATAGTATTGCTGCGGGAGATCCTGCCGAACCAGCAGTGAAAAACAGAACGTACAAAGGCAAAACGATTACTTCGGGGAACCTGCAGGATTTGAAGACCATTCAGGAAACAAAAAAAGCTATGCAGGGTAAACCGGTGATTGTGATTTTAACAACACAAAAACCGGTCGTCGTGTTTGAATTTGAAAAAGACGCAAATGCCATCTTGCTGAACTTTGGTGTACAAAACAAGGCGATACTTGACATTGTGTCTGGGGTTGAAGAGCCTTCCGGACTGTTACCATTTCAGATGCCAGCTAATATGCAGACTGTAGAGTTACAGAACGAAGATATTCCACATGATATGATTTGTTATACAGATCAGGATAACCACAGCTATGATTTTGGTTTTGGTTTAAATTGGAAAGGTGTCATAAAGGATGCACGAACATTGAAATATATGGGTCAGATTGCAAAACCGACTATCAGTTTAAAAGGAAATCTGGTAAGCATCGCAAGCTCCACCCCCGGCACAAAAATATACTATACTGTTGATGGAAGCACACCGTCTTTTATTTCCAAAGATTTATATACCGGTACATTTACGATAAAAGCTGGCACGACAGTAAAGGCAATCGCAAAAAAATACGGCGTGAACAATAGTAGTATGGTATTTTTTATCAAATGAACGATATATTGAGGAACAAAAAACCGTTATGTCAATTCCATATCAAGGCCCTATTTAAAAAGAATATAAGTAAATGGTCAAGGCCAATAAGCATGTAAATATTCCTCCGGTTCTGGCGGTAATTTTATCCATTATCAGCGTACAGGGAGGAGCCGCTATTGCTAAAATCTTGTTTCCTGTGTTGGGTGCAGAAACCACGACTTTAATAAGAATTGGGCTATCGGCAGTAATATTAATGTCAATCAATCGAACAAACCTGAGTTTGTTGACGCGTCCGCAATGGAAAGCAGTTATCCCCTATGGTGTGATTCTGGGGGCCATGAATTTAATTTTTTATCAGGCGATAAAAAGAATTCCCCTCGGTTTGGGCGTTACACTTGAATTTGTCGGACCATTGGTGCTTGCGGTAATCGGATCGCGAAATGCCAGGGATATAATGTGGGTAGTGTTGGCAGCTGCAGGCATCGTGCTCATTGTTCCCTGGAATACAAAAAGTATTGACCCTCTTGGTATCGTTTTAGCCTTACTTGCCGGGGTTTTTTTGGCCGCTTATATTGTATTGAGTGTCCGGGCTTCCAAAGTGCTGAATGACAGAGATGCAGTAACTGTCGGAATGTTGTTTGGTACACTGGTGGTTCTACCATTTGGTATAGACAGCGGCGGTTTGCATCAGCTTACGCCCATGATGCTACTCTCAGGTACTGGATTGGCGCTGTTGTCGAGCGCAATCCCTTTTACGCTGGAAATGAGTGCCCTCCGGCAGATGCCCCCGCGTACTTTTAGTATTCTGCTGAGCCTGGAACCTGCGGTGGCGGCTTTGTGCGGACTCTTGTTTTTGCACGAAACCCTGTTACTTTCTCAGTGGTTGGCAGTTTTTTTGGTTGTCATGGCAAGTGCGGGGGCTGCACTAACATCTAAAAATATAATTCATGATGTTTGATAATTACTTCTTTCCCGTCCGGTCAATTAAAATGCTTTGAATTTGAATTTTTGTCCCCCAACGGAAGCCTCCGCCATCAGCCCACCCAAATTCTGAGTAAATACGACTACGCCTTCCGTGTATTTAGCGTTTTGAGATACACCCGATTGTACGGCAACGGCCGAGATCTGGGCACTGAATTCCGCTTTGTTTGCTTTCATACGGTCAATTGCTTCATCGTTTTCAAAAAATATGACTTCCCGCAAACTTTGACCACCAATTTGTGCGCCTATCGTAACCTGTCCCGTTTTCACCGATCCAATAGCCTTACCTTCTTCATAAACTATTCCGTCACCACCCGACCCGCCCACGATAAAACCACCTTTGCCGATTTTTGGAAAGATCGCATACCCATAGGACGTATTAAATAGTTTAACCATCGAAGAATCTGTTTTAATAAATTCTGATTTGGCTTTTTGACTATCCGATAACAGCATTTCCGTGTCCTTATTTTGCGCCTGAATAGAATGGGGCAGCACACCTATAGCAAACGCAAAAAGGGCTAGTTTGATCATGATCGTATTTTTAGAATTGAAATTAACACACATTCGGAATGTTTATTTAAAATTGGAGTCTGTTTAACTAGACTTTATACTAGCAACTGTGCTGTCGGAATATTTGTAACTTCCGGTAAACATTTATATATGGTTGCAAGCGATAAGATAAAGCCAGCATTTATTCGTGTTTCAGGTGCTCTCGCCAAGAGACCTTCACTCGGCTTGGGCACTGGAATTTCAAAAGTTACCATCCAAAACGGGCTCACCTGTGAAATACGGGAGGGCAATTGGACCATGATCGCGGATATGCCGGAACAGGCAGGTGGTAATGCGGCTGGTCCGGCCCCGGGCGTGTTTGGAAGAGCTGCTTTGGGAAGTTGCCTGGCTATTGGATATATGATGCGGGCTTCGAAAATGGACATTCCGATTGCAAAGCTTGAAGTAGAAATTCAGACTGATTACGATGATGGAGCTTTATTTGGAACCTCGTCGTCAATTATTCCTCCGGGATATCTGGAAGTGCGATACCTCGTTACGATTGACAGTGATGCACCTAAAGAAGAAATTATTCGAATGCTCGATGATGCGGACAAACACAGTCCATACCTGGATGTATTCAGTCGCGCACAAGCCTGTTGTCGGGAAGTAAATATTAACGGAGAAAAACAAGTATGATATGGATCCAGGATTGCAAAGAAGAGTTCAACGGTATGGCTGGGACAAGGCGTCCGATTATTATGAAGCCTTCTGGCAAAATCAACTCAGGCCCGCTCAGGATCTTTTACTGGAAATGGCGGAACTTCAACCGGGTGAAAATGTGTTGGATGTTGCTTGCGGCACCGGTCTGTTAAGTTTTGATACACTTAGATTAATAGGTGGTAATGGACGACTACTGGGCACCGATATATCCGAAAAGATGGTCAACTATGCATCTACCATCGCGCTAAAGAAATTAGAAAACCGGGTTCAGTTTGAACGAATGGATGCAGAGGAACTACAACTGGGAGATCATTCATTTGACGCGGCCCTTTGTGCACTCGGACTAATGTATATGCCGGATCCCCGCAAGGCACTAGGAGAAATGCACCGTGTGCTGAAACCGGGCGGCCGGGCCACGGTAGCTGTATGGGGTGAACGTGCCCATTGTGGCTGGGCAGAACTTTTTGAAATTGTAGACAAACATGTTGCCTCCGAAGTGTGCCCTATGTTTTTTAATCTGGGCAATCCGGGCATGCTGGAACTTAATTTTAAAGCTGCGGGCTTCACCGATATCAGCGTTCAACGAATTTCGACGGTGTTGCATTATAAAGATGCAAAAGAAGCGTTGGGCGCAGCCTTCGAAGGTGGACCCGTCGCCCTGGTTTATTTTAAATTTAGTGATCCTGTTAAACACCAGGTACATGAAGCCTACCTTTCATCATTGTCCCGGTACAGGCATGGTGAAAAATATGAGGTGCCGGGTGAATTTGTGATCGCTAAAGGAATACGTCAACCGGTCGTTCGGCATAACGAACGCTAACCTCATTTATAGTTTTAGTAATTTCAGGATCTTTTTTTTCTGGTTTTGATTTTAAAACAATCGTTTCAGAACAAAACAAAAAAAAAACGACAAGAGCAACAGGCATTGGAGGCATTTTTTCAAATGCAAAGACCCCAAAAAAATAACGGAATGTTATAAAAATAATCCTGATTTAAAAACCAATTCGTATAGGGCAACTTTTGATTGGTATGACGGCGACGACAATACAAAAAAAGGACAAACCCAATGGACTCCGTTTTCCGAAGCGACAAAATACTTTGAGCCTTCTACGAAAGGCTTTATGATAAATTACCGGGTTGAAAATTTGGAGGCGCTTGTAGAATAATTAAAAAAGAACGGCACTTATTGATGACCAGCCAGGCAATCGGACTGGCAATCATAAAAGCGATCATCACTAATTTTATAAAGCTCACAGATATTAGTGTAGTTATCTGGGTGAATGGGAATGCCGACCGTGCAGTACGTGGCAGAATCGTTAAATGTGTCGGCAAATTATTTGAGTGGCTTGCACAACGTGCTAACAGGAAAAAGTACCCAGCAACATATTCAGGATAAATTGATCGGTAAGGCAAAAGAAAAGCTATCTACCACCGATTTGTCTGTGAGCGAGATTGCATATGAATTAGGATTTGAATTTCCTCAGTCGTTCAGCAAACTCTTCAAAACAAAGACTAACCTTTAGCCTGTAGAATTCAGGCAATCATTTAATTAATTGGAATGAAAAAAGCATCAATTACCGGAGCCAATAAAAGTATTGGTTTCGAAACTGCCCGTCAGCTGCTGCAAAAGGGCTATCCTGTTTATTTTGGGCAGTCGTCATGCAGAGAATGGCCTGCAAGCAGCAGCGAAGCTGAAAGCCGAAGGACTCAATGAAGCGGAAGGTATACAAATAGAGGTAACGGATCAGGAATCAATGAAAGCTGCCCGTGCTGAAATTGGCAAAAAAATGAAGTATTGGATGTACTGATTAATAACGCGGGAGTCAGTCGAGGCTTTCCGCAATCAGCCACCGGTAGAAATTTAGCGGTGTTTAACCAGGTATATGATACCAATTTGTTTGGCGTAATACTTACAACTTATTCAAAGCGGCGCTCAATATGTAGACGATAACCTTAGCCTATGAGCTACGGGATACGAAATTCAAAGTAAACGTCGTTGACCCGGGCTATACGGCAACTGAATTTAACCATTTCAACGGGCCCGGTGCGGTCGAAGATGTGGCTGCTCGCCGGGTTAAAGCTGCCTTTCTCGAAGCCGACGGTCCGGTCCGGTAAGTTTTTTAGTGATGAAAACAGCCCGGAAACAAGCATTAGCCTCTCGTAGGTTTTACTTTTTTAAGTGACGCGGATTCGTATTTTTTCTTTGTCCTTACTTTCTTTTTTGATTTTGAATGAACGAATTTTTTATGTGTGGCGCCGCTGGTTTTTAATGAATTTCCCTTTTTGTTTGTTTTGTAAGCGGTCTGAATATACACTGATTTTTTAGCGACCGGCCGTTTGTGCAGCTGCTGTTTTGCGCTGTCCAGTTTCGCATTAACAAAATCCTGCATTTCTTTTTTGAGATCTTCAGAGGCCTTGTCAACCACAGCAGTCATATCCGTTTTAACATCCGGATTATTAATCGTGCCACCGAGCTTTACATATATATTCACCGTTTCATCGAGTTTAACCGGGATACCTTTATCAGCCGCCTCGGTAACAACCTGTTTTACAAACGCAGTTCCTTTATGGCCCAGTTTGCTACGGGGAACTTTCAGGTCGATGCCATATTCGAGCGACTGATCAAATCCATGCGATCCGAACACTTCCATGTCGATATCACCCGCATGCACCGGAAATGAATTCAAAATTACTTTGTTGCCTTCAAAAGTGAAATCTGCCTGAACATCCGTTAGTGAGATATCTTTCAATTCTTTGATGTCAAGCGTCTGGGAGAGTTTATTGAGCGGAGTAAAGCCGCTGATGAATCCCTCTGTCAGCACGATATTTCCATTACCCGTTAAGGTCGGGTAGTTGGGAAGCATATCTTCGTCCAGTCTGCCATTCACCGTTAGATGAGAATTGAATTTGCCAGACATATACCTGGCCACCGGCATAATTTTTTGTAGGGTGTTAAAGGCAAAAAAAGTTTTCTGTACATCCAGCGCGCTGACATCATAAGTGAATGCGATTTCCGGATTTTCCCTTCCTTCTCTGGTCGAATACGTTCCGTTCATCAGTAGCGTTCCACCGAGTGCTGCAGCTTTTATCTGATTGAAATGCAGGGTCTCGTCTGATACAACCACGGTGCCCGAAAGATTTTCCATATCCAGGTTGCCCTGTAGGAATTTGCCCAGTTCGGTTTTGATGGTAAAGTTTATGTCAGCGGGTACCTTCAAGGAAACCGGTACATGGGCCGTTGTCAACAATTTGGCACTGTCTTTTACCGAACCCATCCACTTGCTGAGATTCAGTTCGTCGGCCTGCAGATCGATGGAAGCCCGCAGCGGATTATTTTTCAGTGCAAAATCGAATACGTTGTTAAATGTTCCGGTCGCGTTAAAATGTGTCGTGAGATAAGCGCCCTTCAGTGCATTGATCTCCGTGTTTTTTGCATTCAACGTCAGGAGCAGATCGGTCAGCACGATTCCGTCGGGATAATCCTTTGAAATATATAAAAAATCTTTGAGTGAAAAATTCCCGCCAGCGGCGAATTTATTCTTTTGTTTTTTTTCTGATCCGGAAACATTTCCTTTCGCATGAATATCAGCCACGAGCATTCCGCTCAGCCTCGTGCCGGATTCCAGCTTCATCATATTTGAAATATTTGCGAGATTAATTTTTCCGGTGAAGGCCATATCAATCAGCGGATTGGATTTCGGAGTTTTCATCGATAAATGAAAATCGAGCGAATCATCATTAATTTCCAGATGGGCCCGCCGAATATTCACGAGTGTATGATCTGCCACGCCATCCGGATTGTCGATATTCAGTGCGAGGTTTATATTTTTAACCGGGATTGGCAGATCGGGATATTGGAAAAATCCATTCTCCACATCCATATAAAAATGATAGGCGGGTGATTGTTTCGCATCGTACTTGCCGTTTATAAATCCATTGAGAGCGACCTGTCCGCTGGATTGGAGCCGCTGAAAATCGCGCTGATAAACCGGCGACAATAGAGAGAGCACATTTTTGAATTCGGTCGTGGAAGATTTAAAACTAATATTCATATTATAACTGCTGTCATTGATCCAGCGGAAGTAAACATCTGAATGCAGTTTCAGATCATTCAAGTAGATTTCATCGGTATTAAAAGAAATGGCACGCGTTTTCCGGTTGATCTTCATGGAAATATTCATCCGGGCTTTCGCACTGAGCTGGTAGGGAATCGATCCCCCTTTCATAAAATGTATATCTTCCACCGAGCTGTTCGTTTTCACGGTAAATTGATCACTTATAAATGGTCCCTTTCCTTCCTGTTCAAGACCGACGGCCTTTATATGTATCTCTCTTTTTTCGTCGTCGTAATCAATATATCCATTGTGAATATTATATTTTTTCAAATCCCATTTCAACGGCTTGCCAGATTGAAGAGTGGACGTTTCGGAATTTATTTCTGTATTCAGAATATTCCAGTTGCAGTGTCCGTTGGGATGAATCAGAGCATGTAATTGAGGTTCGATGAGGTGGATGGAATAAATACTCAGACTGTCGCCTGAAATAAAATGAAGCGGATTGCAGGCCAAATCAAATTGTTTCGTTGTTAGCAGGGTATCTCCGTCGAACTCACCCACACCGGATATTTGAAGATTATTCAGTCCGACAGACAGATGCGGAAAATCGCGCAACCACGATATGTCGACATCCGAGAAACTGACATGCGCCGTGAACTCTTTATCGAGCCGGGATTTCACGAGACGGGTAATCTTCGTTGTAAAAAAGTACGGAGCCGAACCGGCGAGTGTAATCAGTAAGAGGCACACAAGGGCCAGCGTTTGGAGGATTTTGTTTTTCATGTTGGGATCGGATTAAAAAAGAGGCGAATCAATTCGCAACCTTCACAGTCTATAAAGCAAAAGGGTTGCCAAAATCGGTCCCGGATTGGGAATGTGAAGATTGTCTGGTAGTC
>JAYWCS010000233.1:0-7726 GCA_043780315.1 Bacteroidota bacterium
CCGTTCTCGTGATTCCGGACATCGACCCGGTGTAGTATTTAAATATTTTTGTATGCTCATTCAGAAAAATATTTCCCTGCTTCCCTATAATAGTTTTCATCTCCAGGCAACCGCTGCTGAACTCATCACGATTTCTACTGTGGATGATCTGAAAGTGGTTTTGCAGGACAAGAACAAAAAACCCTTACTGGTTCTCGGCGGAGGCTCAAATATATTACTGGTCCGTGATGTGAATGGCCTGGTTTTAAAAATCGATATCCACGGAATAGAAGAAATAAAAGAAGAGGGCGCCCATGTATTTGTACGGGCAGCGGCTGGAGAGAACTGGCATGAGTTCGTGCAGTATACCATGGAACGAAACTGGGGTGGTCTCGAAAATCTTTCGCTGATACCGGGTAGTGTGGGGGCTGCGCCCATACAAAACATTGGTGCTTATGGTGTGGAACTCAAAGATGTTTTTTATGAACTGGAAGCGTACGACCGGAAAGAAAATAAAATTTTCACATTTGGTCTCAACGATTGCCATTTCGATTATCGCAGTAGTATTTTTAAGTCCGCCGAAAAAGGCCGCTATATTATTCTGAATGTTACGTTTATTTTGCGAAAGGTTGCCGTGTTGAATACCAGTTACGGCGCGATCCGGGAAGAACTGAAAAAAATGGGCATTGAAACGCCCCGCATTCAGGATGTTTCGCAGGCGGTGATGAACATCCGGCGTGCCAAACTCCCCGATCCGGTAGAAATCGGCAATGCCGGCAGCTTCTTCAAAAATCCGGTTGTGGATCAGGAAGTTTTTTTGGCTCTGGCCGCGAAAAATTCCGACATGCCCGCTTACCCGCACGAAGATCAATCCGTTAAACTGGCCGCCGGCTGGCTGATAGAACACTGCGGCTGGAAAGGCTATCGCAAGGGGGATGCCGGCGTGCATATAAACCAGGCACTCGTGTTGGTGAACTATGGCAATGCGACCGGCAAAGAGATTTTCGACCTAAGCGAAAAAATAGTCACCTCGGTACAGCACAAGTTCGGTGTGAAACTGGAGCGTGAAGTAAATATATATTAGTCCGATCCATTTGAAATGCCGGTTACGGTCTTCTAACTCAATTGACTCCCGGGGCTTCTTATTGTTTTAATTTAATTTCCGGATCAAGTTGTTTCCAAAGTCGGCTACATAGAGGTTGCCGTTATTATCGGTACATATTCCTCCAAGTCCGCGAGCGGTCGGAAAAACCTGGTGTTGATTTCACAGATCATTATGGAAATAAGTTACCACGCCGCCGGCCGCATCAATCTTCTGAATACCACATCCGTTACCTGCGAAAACATTCACCGAGCCGGTAATCGATGCTTTCTCTGCCAAATTGTGTCCGTAATCTGCAACATAAACACTTATGTCCTGACCTGTACAAACGCCTGTAGGATTATTAAATATAGTACGTGGCACCGGCCCCCGGTCAGGGACACGCCTAAGCCGGTATGGGTGCTGACGGTTGCCGAATCATGAACCGTTGATCCGGTTGCAGCTCCGCTCTTCTTTCAGGATATTTGAAGGGACGACAGACCAATCAGTGTTGCAACCAATAGAAAATCATTTATTTTTCTGTCATTTATTTTTACAATAAGAAGAAATTTTATTAGAAGCAGGTAGATCAGGTTACCCAAAGTCTTCTTCTTCTCCACCATAGCTTGTATCGGGACTCATATTCATCATCGAACCGATTAAATCCTTGAATTCAATTTTGCCTTCAACAACTTTCTTGCTGATCATGCTATAGGAAGAAAGTCCGTGCAACACAAACTCCATAAGGAGTGCCATTTCTTTTTCATTGGCATTACGAAAATGTTTTTTTACAAAAGCATGGAGTCCGTCTACTTTATAAAGCAACTGAATCTTTTCGGCATCGGTTAAATTGAAGAATACATCCAGGTGATTTCCTTTGTCAAACCATCCGGTAATGGGTTTGTATGGATTTTCTTCGCCACCTTTTTTCTTCTTGAATAATTCGGGGTTTGGAAAATAATTTACGAACTGGGTACGGAATGCTTTTTCCAGCAGATTAAAAGCGACCTGATAAGGACCTTCCTGTTCGCCTTCATAAACCAGTTCTATTTTACCGGTAATGGAAGGAATGATACCGACTAAATCGCTCATCCAAACCTGGGTATCTTTTTCACTATTGAGGATCGCTCTTCTTTCCGCAGCACTCACCGCATTTTCGTAGGCGGCAATCGTAAGCCTCGCGGAGACGCCACTTTTCTTGTCCACAAATTCGCTGGTACGCGCTTCAAAAGCGACCTGCTCGATAATCCGCTTGATCATATCGCTGATTTTCACCCGCACTTTTTGTTCGTCGGTAATATCGGCCTCCTGTTCTGTAATCATCAGGGCATGATCAATATTTTTTGGATAATGCGTCAGGATCTGACTTTCAATACGATCCTTTAAAGGCGTGACGATCGATCCGCGGTTGGTATAATCTTCGGGGTTAGCGGTAAAGACAAATAAAATATCCAGTGGCATGCGCAGTTTGAATCCGCGGATTTGAATATCCCCTTCTTCAAGAATATTAAATAGCGACACCTGTATGCGGGCCTGCAGATCGGGAATTTCATTGATTACAAAAATTCCGCGGTTGCTCTTCGGAATAATTCCAAAATGAATTACTTCTTCATCTGCGAAATTCAAACGCATATTGGCGGCTTTAATCGGATCAATATCGCCGATCAGATCGGCAACACTAACATCGGGCGTGGCCAGTTTTTCGCTATAGCGATCATTGCGCTGCAACCAGGAAATCGGTGTATCGTCACCTTTATTGCGAATCATATCGCGCGAGAATTTCGAGATCGGAGAGAAGGGATCATCATTGATTTCACTTCCCGATACATACGGAATATATTCATCCAGCAGACCAATCATCTGGCGGGCCATACGCGTTTTCGCTTGTCCGCGCAAACCAAGAAAAAGAATATTATGGCGTGAAAGCAGCGCACGTTCCGTATCGGGAATCACCGAATCTTCATATCCCACGATGCCGGGAAAGCTACTTTCTTTTTTCTTCAGTTTTTTCAGCAGATTTTCTCTTACTTCTTCTTTGACCGACCGGGGTTTGTATCCTGATTTTTTCAGTTCACCCAGTGTTTTTATTTTTTCAATATTCATCATCATATTTTATTACCGCTCGGGTATATGTATTCCGTTCACTGAGCATCAGCAATCAAGTCCGCTCATTCAATGCTCAGTATACCGTTTTTCTTTTTCCGTTTTCAAAATCCCGAAAGATAAATGCGCCCAGGCGATCCAGGGAGGCGAAAAATGCCTTTCCATTATTGGTTTCTGTAAACTCCGTAACAAATCGTTGCAGATAGGGATCACTGGCGATCATAAAAGTCGTAATGGGAATCTTGAGCTTTTTGCATTGCGCCGCCAGATTCAGACAGCGGGCCGTTATTTTCCGGTCGAGCCCAAAACTGTTTTTATAATACCGATTACCGGATTTCAGACAGGTCGGTTTGCCATCGGTAATCATAAAAATCTGTTTGTTCGGATTTTTCCTTCTCCGCAGAATATCCATTGCCAGTTCGAGGCCCGCCACGGTATTGGTGTGATAAGGGCCTACCTGCAGGTAGGGAAGATCCTTGATTTCAACCGTCCAGGCATCGTTTCCAAAAACGACAATATCCAAAGTGTCTTTGGGATATTTTGTCGTGATGAGTTCGCTCAGGGCCATCGCAACTTTTTTTGCGGGCGTGATCCGGTCTTCCCCATACAAAATCATTGAATGAGATATATCGATCATCAGCACCGTCGAGGTCTGGGTTTTATAATCCGTTTCGCGGATCTTCAGATCATCTTCCTGCATATGAAACCGATCAATGCCGTGGTTGATCTGCGCGTTCCGGATCGATTCGGTAAAATCGATTTGTTCTATCTGATCCCCAAACTGAAAGGGCCTTGTTTCAGGATTAATCTCATCGCCGCCACCCGGTTTGAAACTATTATGATCACCCGATTTAGTCTTTTTTAATTTGCCAAAGATTTCTTCGAGTGAACGTTTGCGTATACCCTGTTCTGTTTTCGGACTGATCTTAATCGTTCCGTCCTGTTTATTTTCATCGATAAAACCCTTGTCTTTCAGTTCTTCAATAAAGTCGCCCATACCATATTCCCCATTGGTGAGGTCGTACTCCTTATCGAGTTGATTCATCCACTGAAGTGCTTCCGACACATCCCCATTCGTGTAAGTGAGCAGTTGCATGAAAACATCCAGCAACTGATCGAATTTCGACTTGCCATTCTGCTTCGGATCAAATTTATTAAAACGAAAACCGGTCATATTATCAAGTTAGTACGATTCAGTTAATTTTGCTTTTCCCGTGGAAGAGACCCTTTTAAAGCCGGGCAAACATCGCAATTCGTCGTTAACAACAACAATAAACAATAAAAAAAGATCAGTTTTCACCCGTATTCTGTAAAATAAATCAGCCCCTGACCTTGTTGGAGAGGGGCTGACAGGTTACTGAACGATTAAATTACTCCAGTTTGCCACTTAGTCCGGCCGGTTTTCCGGAGAACTGTTTATCCATCTGATCAATTTGCATGAGCATCCGGTAGGTTGTAAAAATATCCTGCGTGAAATTCATTTGTTTATCAGAAAGGGTTCCGCCTTTACCCTGCAATAACATATACGCGTTGGAGGCCAGCTGGTCGTCGCTGCTGATCTCGCCCAATGATTTGTAATAACGCATCTGCTGCTGCAGGTCTTTTTTCAAAGACGCTTCCACTTTTTTCGCCAGCACCGTATCTCCCGAAATGAAACAGGCCTGCAGGAAATCGGTCGAAATTGCATCCTGGTTATTGCCGCGGTTAGAGGTCATTCCATAAGGGAAATTGGCCTCCCGCACATTTTTATCAAAATGATCCAGAATATTTCTGGCAGAATCTTTTTTGCCCGCTTCCACCAGACTGAAGGCCAGTTGGGAATGCGCCATGCGGATACTATTCAGGTGACGACGATTTTCTTCGTCATAATATACTTCCGGCTTTTCTGCACCCCCGTAGGCGAATTTATTCATGATCGTATTGTAGGCGACATCATTATCCACTCCCCCTTTATCGAGAGGAACGAGCTGATAGGCGAGTCCCATGAGTTTTACATATTTACCGATGCCCAGATCGTTGAGTTCCTGGGTGGAAGTAAAACAAATCGGGCGTTTCCAATGATTGGCAGCAATCACACTGTAAATTGCGAGGTCATTCTTCAGCAGATACGAACGATTCGGAATATCGATCAGCAACTGACTCAACACACTGTCGCCCGGATGCACCAGTCCGCTGGCCTTGACGGCATTCAGGTCGACTGGCACGCTGAATTTCTTCACCGGCATGATATTAATAATGTCTTCGTCCTGCTGATTAGTATACCGCGGATCATCACTGGCAACCACATTCTTTAAGAGATCATATAAGTCGTAATATTTTTTCTGATCGAATCCGGGAAGCGGGCTCACATACACATAGTCCCTTTTATTTCCTTGCACCTGTTCACGGGTAAAAATAACATCGAAGGGGGGGCTCTTATTAATTTTATAGCGCAGTTCATTCATATACCAATCGGTTCCCAAAAGGCTGTTGACAACTACCCGCACATCGGTGCGGATGCCTTCCACTTCCTGTGCATACCAGAGCGGGTACGTGTCGTTATCGCCGAATGAAAACAGAATCGCATTGGGGGGACAACTTTCCAGATAGTCCTTTGCCAGATCACGGGCCAGTATTTTTTTACTTCTGTCGTGATCATCCCATTCCTGATTGCCCATAAGCACCGGAACAGCGAGCAGGCACAATCCGGCAGAAGCATAATTCGCCATCGGAGATTTTAGCACTTTCTCGAACATCTCTTTCACCCAAATCACACCGAGTCCGATCCAGATGGCAAAGGCATAAAACGAACCCACATATGCATAATCCCGTTCACGGGGTTGCTGACCGGCCTGATTGAGATAGATCACGACGGCCATGCCGGTAAAAAAGAATAGCAATCCATTGATGATAAAATCTTTCCGGTTGCGTTTATATTGAAAAAATAGTCCGATCATGCCCAGAATAAAGGGCAGCGCATACATCCGGTTGTAGGATTTGTTTTTTGTATGAATGCTGTCGGGCATTTTACTCTGATCTCCATACAAAAAATTATCGATGAGTGGAATGCCTGTGATGGCATTGCCGTCGCGGATATTTCCAAATCCCTGCAGATCATTTTGTTTACCGGAAAAATTCCAGAAGAAATAACGCAGGTACATCCAGTAGGTTTGATAAGCAACAAAATACCGCATGTTATTGCCCATGGTCGGCTGATCGCCTTCGGCAATATTTCCGAAACTCTTGTAAACGTCTGGCTGTCCGCGGTCGGTTCCGTTATCCCACATCCGTGGAAAGAAATGGGAGGAAGGCGTGTTGTTCCAGTCCTGACCAGACGATTTACCGCCGACGAGATATTTATCGGCTCCTTTGATATACTGTTCACTGCCTTCGGTACGCTGCGGACGATCCTGGAAATCCGGACCGTATACAATGGGCCAGTCTCCATACTGATCCCGGCTAAGATATCCGACCAGGGTCACCGGATTGTCGACATTAAACATATCTACAGCCGGATCTGCGCTGGAGCGGATCATGGTGGTGAAATAGGTAGAATATCCGATCAGCATGAAGGCGATGGACCAGATACCGATTTTAAGGAAGTAATATTTTTTTCTGACAGCATACCGCAAGCCCACAACGAGCAGGGCAGCCAGCAGAATAAAAAAGAAGGCAAAGCCAGTGAAGAAGGGTAGGCCGAGAGAATTCACAAATTGGATATCGAACCAGGCGGCACCTTTGATGGTGTATTGGATAACGAATTTCTGGATGAGGCCCGTGATCAAGCAACCGATAAAAAATGCGAGTACAGATCCCCAGGCAGTTGCCTTATAGCGTTTGAAATAATAGACCATTACGATGGCCGGGATGGTGAGCAGGTTTAAGAGGTGCACACCGATGGAGAGACCCATCATATAAAAAATGAAGATAATCCAGCGGTCGGCTTCGGGCTGGTCGGATACATCTTCCCATTTCAAAATCGCCCAGAAAACCAAGGCGGTAAAAAAGGAGGAGGAACCGTATACTTCCCCTTCCACGGCACTATACCAGAATGAATCGCAGAAAGTATAGGCGAGGGCACCGACGGCACCGGCAGCCATGATAGTGAAAATTTGTCCGGAAGTCAGGGCTTCAGCGGTTTTCTGAACCATTTTTCGCGCAAAATGGGTAATGGACCAGAAAAGGAATAAAATGGTGAGTCCGCTCAGGAGGGCGCTCATAAAGTTCACGGCCCGGGCGGCCGTATTTGGATTATCACCAAAAAGGATGATGAAGAAACGGCCCATCATCACAAAAAGCGGGGCGCCGGGCGGATGCGGAATCTGGAGTTTATAGGCACTGGAAACAAATTCGCCGCAATCCCAGAAACTGCCCGAGGCTTCCATCGTTAAAATGTATACCATACAGGCAAAAAGACCTACTACCCAGCCTGATATGTTATTCACCTTCTTATAATTCATAGTCCGTTGATTTTTAGGAGTGACAAATATATACAGAACTAAAGGACAAATGTGAAAATGTGAACAGGTAGAAATGTGAAAATGAGGTAATTAACCCAGAATCGGAGTATTTAAGGAAGCCGGC
>JAYWCS010000234.1:0-3791 GCA_043780315.1 Bacteroidota bacterium
CCATATTTTTTGCCGCCATACTTTTTTCCCGTCAGGACATTTAAGGTCGTATCGGTACCATTTTTATATTCATCGATCACCGTCTGGTAATTGGGCGCCTTAGAGGTGTTATAATAAAAAAGAAGACGAACCGTCCCTGGTTGTTGATGAAACGAATAATCTTTTTCTATTTCAATCGTTTGGCTGTTCGAACGGCTATAATTAAAATTCAGCGTCGGACCGTTGGCATCTACCGGCATGAGGGCGGTTCCGGCACGTAGCACCCATCCGGGAGTATAATATTCCAGGATGATGCCTCCGGTGTAGCCGCGGGTATTGGCAGGATAATCATAGGATCCGTTATTCATCAGCGACCAGTTCATAAAGTCGGATCGGGGATCATGACTCACTGCATTCTGATCAAAAAAATCAGCCACCCCGAATTTACCTGCATTGATCGTTAACCGTTTGCTGGAAACAATTTCCTTCACCTGATTGATCCCTTCATACAATGTATCAAGATGTTCTTTATCGAATGAAATTTGCTGCCGAAGGAAAATGCGCGCCACATACACCGCCGGTTGCGACGTCCCAATACGAAACGTTTCACCATTGGGAAATCCGGCAATACCCAATGTGCTGGTCAAACCCTCGCCACCCGCCATTTCCGGATTGAAAAAAATGGAAGCACCCTGCCATAACTTTCTTCCCATATAGGCGGTAGAGGTTACCGAATATGCCTTTTCTTTAGTTGCTTTAAAACTATTCTGACCAGCATAAGGGGAATGAATGCCCGGCGTATATTGAATAATACCAGTAAATTGAAAATGAAAATTCCAATTGGAATCTTTCAGTAGCGCATCCTGCGCCTGCAATATATCTGTTGAACAATTCAACAAAATAATCGGTATCAGTGCGCGAAATAATTTGTTCATGATTTATTTGTTCATGATGTAAAAATTGCGCAAAAGTAACGGTTTCAGGCTATGAATTAAACTTTCCCGAACGCCAGGCCTTTATCATTCTGTTATTTCCAGAAAAATCTTTTTTCAATTCCATTAAAAATCCATCCTCCTGATACCAATCCAATATGGACTGCGAATAATCAGGATGAACTTCAAGATATAAAAAGCCACCGGGATTTAATTTTTCTATAGCAAGAGCTGCCAGGATGCGGTAAAAAAGGATTGGATCTGCATCGGGAACAACAAGGGCGAGCGCAGGCTCAAAATCTTTGACATGTTTCTCCAGCGCCTCATACTCTTGCGCAGGTATATAGGGTGGATTGCTGATAATCAAATCCACCAGGGGGAGCTGGTCCCATTGTTTCGGGTCGCGGATGTCACATGATAAAAAATCGACGGTTGCATTATTCAAAAGCGCATTTTTCTTTGCTACGGCCAGGGCTTGAGCGCTGATATCGATCGCGCAAATGTGAAAGTCCGTCCGCTTTTTTTTTATATAAATAGCAATACATCCGCTGCCGGTGCCCACATCCAAAACAGATAATCCGGAAGATCTTTTCGTGTCCCGCACGAGCCAGTCTGCCAATTCTTCTGTTTCCGGCCGGGGAATTAAAACATGTTCATTTGCAAAAAAGCGGAGACCGCCAAACCAGGATTCTCCCAACACATATTGAACCGGCCGGTTCTGTAATAATTCAGACAAATATTTTTGCAACAGATCTTCCTGAATATCCGTTAACGGGTCCGTTTTATGCATTACCCGCGATCCGGGTGACATGCCGGTTAGATGTTCCAGCAGCAGCGAGCTGATAGACGCTGCTTCGCGCGGATCATAAATTGTACCGAGCGAAATAATCAGCGATCGGTTTGCTGCATCAATTGTCATGCTGGCAAACTTACAATGATTTAAATTGCATCGAATGAACAACTCACTGACCCCGTTGGATTTTTCTGACGCTGACCCAAACCATGTGCTCTATATGGAACGTTGTCTCCGGCTGGCCACGCTGGGCGGCGGACAAACGGCCCCCAATCCGATGGTGGGGGCGGTGTTGGTTTATAAAAATAAAATCATCGGGGAAGGATATCATGCCCGTTATGGCGGCCCGCATGCAGAAGTAAATTGCATCCGTTCTGTAAAAGAATCAGACCGACTCCTGATTCCCGAATCGACTTTATATGTATCCCTGGAGCCTTGCGCGCATACAGGTAAAACGCCGCCCTGTGCGGATTTGATCATCCGGGAAAAAATTCCGCGGGTTGTTATTGGTTGCCGGGATCCGTTTACGCAAGTGGACGGGAAAGGGATTGAAAAACTGCAATCGCAGGGCGTGGAATTGATTTATCCGTTACTGGAAAATAAATGTCTGTACCTGAACCGGCGATTCATGCGGTTTCATGCAGCGCACCGGCCCTATATTATTCTTAAATGGGCCCAGTCGGCCAATCAAAAAATAGCGGGGGCGGATGGTGCCCGTGTTTCCATTTCAAATGTGGTTTCCAATCGGCTCGTACATCAGTGGCGCAGTGAAGAATCCGGCATCCTGATTGGCTCGGGCACGGCAACAGCCGATAATCCGCAACTGACCAACCGGTTGTGGACAGGCAAAAATCCGGTGCGTATCGTGATCGACCGATATCAAAAGCTGGAATCAAACCTGCATATTTTCGACAGATTCGTACCGACGTTGGTTTTTAATTTTGAAAAAGAAAGCAGCCATCAAAACTTACAATATAAAAAAGTCGAACCGGGAGTTGAGCTCCTTCCACAGGTATTATCTGGCTTGTATCAGGAAAATATTTTAAGTGTTCTGGTGGAAGGGGGCGCACAAATATTAAAATTATTTATAGAATCGGGGCTATGGGATGAGGCTCGTGTGATTACAAATAACGAACTACAAATAGAAAATGGTTTGTCCTCACCGGAATTTTTTCACGCATCGATTATAAAAACAGAGAAGTATTTATCAGACACGATTGTCTATTATCAAAATGAAAAAATCCGGAACGTTATTTAAATTGTTCGCTCACCACGGCTTCCCGCGAGCCGGGAGAATAACGATAAAAACCCTGTCCTGATTTGACACCCAGCAATCCGGCATGCACCATATTCACGAGTAAGGTGCTGGGCGCATATTTAGGATTTCCGAACCCTTCCTGTAAGACTTTTAGAATGGCCAGACAAACATCGAGTCCGATGAAATCGGCCAGCTGAAGCGGCCCCATGGGATGGGCCATCCCGAGTTTCATGACGGTATCAATAGCTTCTACCGAGGCTACACCTTCCTGCAAACTCATGATGGCTTCGTTGATCATTGGAAGCAAAATCCGGTTTGAAATAAATCCGGGATAATCATTCACCACACACGGTGTCTTTCCTAATTGTTGGCAGAGGCTAATCACTTTTTCAGTAACGGCCGGAGCCGTTGAAAATCCGTTAATCACTTCTACAAGTTTCATGAGTGGAACCGGATTCATAAAATGCATTCCAATCACCTGGGCCGGGCGCCGGGTCGCGGCTGCTATTCGGGTAATGGAAATGGAGGATGTATTCGTGGCCAGTATGGCGTCGGGTAAGGTCAATGAGTCGAGATCACGGAAAATCTGCAATTTAATCCCCTCGTTTTCGGTTGCGGCTTCAATAATCAAATCCGCACTTTCAACTCCTTCCCGTAGCTGACCGACCGGCAGAATTCGTTGTAAAGTCGTTGTTTTCTCTTCCGCTGCAATCATTCCTTTTTGAACCTGCCGATCCAGGTTTTTGGCGATCGTGGAGAGGGCTTTTTCCAACTGCCCGGCTTGCAGGTCGATCAGGTTTACCGGAAAACCATTCTGTGCAAATACGTG
>JAYWCS010000235.1:0-2497 GCA_043780315.1 Bacteroidota bacterium
AGCGTATTTTATTATGAATCCGAAGAAAAGAGTTCCTCCTCCTGGAACGGAAAAAGAAAGCCTGTTTATTTAGCGCTTCAAATATGGACCAAAAAGAATGGAAAGGGAAAACTCAAACACGGCGCCCAATATATCAGTGAATTTCCGGCAGCCATTCTCAATCTGGAAGCACCCAAATTAACGGGTAAAAAATCAAAATTAAAAAAGAAGTAACTTTTCGTAAATTCAGCGCATTGCCTGCCATAGAAAAATAAATCATGCACAAATTACAGGGAGCGGATTATCTTGTATTCTTTATTTATTTTATCATCGTTTCGGGTTACGGGTATTATATTTTTCAGAAGAAAAAGTCACGTAGTGCCAACGCCAAAGACTTTTTTCTTGCCGAGGGATCCCTTACATGGTGGGCCATTGGCGCCTCGCTGATCGCGTCAAATATTTCTGCGGAACATTTCATAGGCATGTCCGGATCAGGCTTTGCCCTGGGACTGGCCATCTCCACTTATGAATGGATGGCTGCCGCCTCGTTGATAATTGTGGCTGTATTTATTCTGCCGATTTATCTGCGGAATAAGATTTTCACGATGCCGCAGTTTCTGGCACGCCGCTATAATCAGCAGGTAAGCACCCTGATGGCCATTTTCTGGTTATTGGTTTATGTATTTGTAAACCTGACTTCGATCATTTACCTGGGGGCACTCGCCATTACTTCCATTTCCGATCTTTCCTTTGGATGGAGTGTTTTCGGTCTCTCGGTATTTTCCGTGATCGTCACATTGGGTGGAATGAAAGTGATTGGATACACCGACGTAATACAGGTATTGGTATTATTAATTGGCGGATTAATTACAACATATCTGGCCCTGACCTTGCTCTCGGAGCATTTTGGTTATGGTAAGGATGTGCTAAAGGGACTTTCCATTCTTCGAAAAGAAGCCCCGGATCATTTTCACATGATTTTTCATAAAGGTGATCCTTATTATCAGGACCTTCCCGGATTATCGGTAATCATCGGGGGAATGTGGATCAACAATCTGGCCTACTGGGGTTGTAATCAATATATAATTCAACGGGCATTGGGCGCCAATCTGAAGACGGCCCGCAGCGGGTTGCTCTTTGCTGCATTTTTAAAATTACTCGTACCGATTATTGTGGTATTGCCGGGTATTGCGATGTATGTCCTACATAAAAATGGTGTTTTCCATGAGGAGATGTTGCAGAATGGGATCATCAAGCCCGATCACGCGTACCCAACGCTGATGAATTTATTGCCACCTGGTTTAAAAGGCGTCGCCTTTGCGGCATTGACGGCAGCCGTCGTGGCTTCGCTTGCGGGGAAGGCAAATAGTATATCCACAATTTTTTCACTTGATATTTATCAAAAATATTTTAATAAAGAAGCAACTGAAAAACAACTGGTCGGTATCGGCAAATGGGTGGTCATCGTTGCCATGACCATTGCTGCACTCATTGCGCCGGCTTTGAAAAGTCTCGATCAGGCTTATCAGTTTATTCAGGAATATGTTGGCTTTATTTCGCCCGGTGTGCTGGCGATTTTTCTACTCGGCTTTTTTTGGAAGCGAACAACGGCCGCTGCTGCGATGGCGGGGAGTCTGCTCACCATACCGCTTTCAACCGTTTTGAAATTTCTTCCGGTATGGACGCATGGAGCATTTCCGGATTATCCTTTTCTGGACCGTATGTCGATTACTTTCGTTATGATCGTGGGGATTATGATCATCATGAGTTTGTCCAAAGCAGCTTCTTTGCAGGCGGGTCATACGATCGTCATAGATAAAAACGATTTTAAGGTGTCTCCGGCATTTATTTTGGGGTCTGTGATAATCATCGGCATTCTGGCGGGATTATATACCGTTTTCTGGTAATTCGAGGGGCCGATGTTAAATCGTCTCCATCTCCGGACGTTCTAGCAGGTAAACGATACTTTTGTAATATCATCAATTCATAGCAACATGAAAATTCAACAAATGCCGCTCCTTGTTTTGTCAGCCGGTTCCCTGTTTATGGGAGGTTGTGTTTCAAATAGTAAGTTTCAGGCATCTCAGCAGGCGCTGGCTTCGGTCAGAAGTGACAGTGCACAGCTGGCAGGCAAAGTAAATAATCTGGAGACGTCTGTATCGCAACTCAAGAGCCAGGTAAGCACGCTGAATACCCAGGTCGGTGATCTGGCATTCAAGGCGGGGCAGTATTCTACTGATGCAGCCAATAAAGCTTCGCAATTAAACCAGAGTCAGCAGGAGATTGCTGCGCAGCAACAAAAATTAATTCAGCTGCAGGGATTGATGGATCAGCAGAAAAAGGCAATTGAAAATATCCGCAAAAAAATGGCCGAAGCCCTTGTTGGATTTTCTTCCAAAGAATTAACCGTTTCCATCAAAGACGGTAAAGTGTATGTGAGCTTGCAGGAAAGTTTATTATTTCCTTCCGGCAGTGCAACGGTAAATCCGATGGGCGTGCAGGCACTGGGTAAACTCGC
>JAYWCS010000236.1:0-10307 GCA_043780315.1 Bacteroidota bacterium
AGTGGATTTTCAACGACGTAATTGAAAAACTCATGCATCAGGTTCCGCACCCTTATCCAGTATTAAAAACCATTTGGGCTTGTAATGCCTAATCCTAAATATTTATATTTACCTGCAAACTTTCGAGTTTATATATTTGAGGCATCTTAATGCAATGACATGAAACTTTTAGAAGGGAAAATAGTGATCGTTACCGGTGCTGCACGCGGGATAGGTGAAGCGATTGCATTACGGATGGCCGAACAGGGCGCGCATATCGCTTTCACTTTCCTTTCCAGTGAAGAAAAAGCAAAAGCCCTGGAACAAAAGCTGATGGAGTTCGGTGTAAAAGCAAAAGGGTACAAGAGCAATGCCGGGTCATATACAGATTGTGAAAAATTCGTGAACGAAATTTTGAAAGAACATGGCACTGTTGATGTTTGCATAAATAATGCGGGTATATCCAAAGATAGTTTGTTGATGCGTCTTAGTGAAGCACAATGGGACGAAGTAATGGAAACCAACCTGAAGAGCGTTTATAATATGACGAAACAGGTGATCCGTCCCATGATGAAGGCGAAAAAAGGATCCATTGTAAATATGAGTTCCATTATCGGCATCCGAGGAAACGCAGGCCAGTCAAGTTACGCCGCTTCTAAAGCCGGTATTATCGGTTTTACCAAATCGATTGCCCATGAACTCGGCAGCCGTAATATACGTTGCAATGCCATCGCCCCCGGTTTTGTTGAAACGGATATGACGCATTACCTGCAGGATGAAGAAAGTGCCAAATCGTTTCTGGCTAAAATACCCCTCGGCCGCTTCGGGAGTGCCCGGGAAATTGCAGATGCCAGCTTATTTCTCGCCTCCGACCTGAGCAGTTATATTACCGGTCAGGTGATCAGCGTATGCGGTGGATTGAATATCTGACAGACAAATATAGGTTCGGATATCATTTGTTAAAATTGCCGCCTTTCCTTTTGGTTGTAGTATTTGCCGCTTAATTTCGCTTCCTCTGATGAAGCGCAAAAAACTAATACCTGTTTTTCTTTTCCTTGTACTGAGTATACAGGTATTACCCCTGAAGCAGATTGCGGCTTGGCTTTCATCCAATACAATGACAGAAGAAATCGCCCATAATATAAACCCTGTGAAGGCGAAATCAGGTAGCGATGACATACATCCGCCCTTTGATTTAAATACTTATCATTCTTCCATTGTCTCCCAGACAGGTTCCGGCCTATGCAACCACCACCGGGACGAAGCATTATTCTTTCGTCACGCCGATGATATACTCACCCCTCCGCCGAATGGCTCTTTTTTTTCCGCTTAATTTTTTCTGTTAACTTGTAATCTGTACAAGGTTGGCCATTTACATTCTATAATTAAAGAAATTTATGAGAACGCTGTTTAAAAATGCGGCGGCAGATATTCCTGCTTCCATCGTCGTATTCCTTGTAGCATTGCCATTGTGCCTGGGGATTGCCCTGGGTTCAGGCGCGCCACTTTTTTCCGGCATCATCGCTGGTATGGTGGGTGGTATCGTAATTGGTTTGCTGAGCGGATCCTCCTTAAGTATCAGTGGACCGGCGGCTGGATTAACAGCCATCGTCGCGGTGGCGATAGGTAAAATGCCCGCTTATGAAGCCTTTCTGCTTTCGGTCGTCATTGCCGGTGTACTGCAGGTTATACTCGGTTTTTTACGAGCCGGGGTAATTGGAGATTATATTCCAAATTCCGTTATCAAAGGCATGCTTGCCTCTATTGGAATTGTGCTGATATTAAAACAGTTCCCCCACCTGATCGGTTATGATAAAGATTATTCCGGTGATGAAACATTTATTCAGATGGATTCAAATAATACCTTTTCTGAATTGATTAACTCGATCAATAACATCACGCCGATTGCGCTGATCATCGGTGCCCTCTCGATGCTTATCCTGATACTCTGGGACCGGCCCCGGCTGAAAAAAATGAAATTTTTTAAAAACCTGCCCGGGCCACTCGTAGTGGTGGTGATCGGTATTGTGATCAATGTATTTTTTACTACGCCGGGAACCCGAATGTCGCTGAGCACAAGTCAACTCGTAAACCTTCCAATTGCGACGGATTTTGCCTCTTTCGCCAGTTTTTTTATGTTTCCTAAATGGCAATATTTAGGTAATGCTGAGGTGTGGACCGTCGGTCTCACCATCGCGCTGGTCGCGAGTATTGAAACGCTGCTGGCGATCGAAGCGGTGGATAAACTCGATCCGCTGAAGCGAAGAACGCCTGCCAACCGGGAATTAAAAGCACAGGGTGTCGGTAATATTGTTTCCGGTTTACTCGGCGGATTACCACTCACGTCGGTTATCGTTCGGGGTTCCGCCAACGTGGAAGCCGGAGCAAAAAGTAAATTTTCAGCTATCATGCACGGGTTCTTGCTTTTGCTGAGTGTTTTATTTATACCCGGACTGATGAATAAAATCCCTTTGAGCGCGCTCGCCGCAATCCTGATCATGACAGGTTATAAATTAGTAAAGCCTTCCATCTTCAGGGAAATATATAAGAAAGGCTGGGATCAGTTTGTTCCGTTCATCGTAACCGTGGTGGCCATCTTATTTACTGATTTGCTGATAGGTATTATCATCGGAACCATCGTCGCTATGTTCTCCTTAATTAATAGCAATTTCAAATCGGCTGTCATGGTAGTACATGATGAGAATAAATATCTCGTTCGCTTCCGGAAGGATATTTCATTTTTAAATAAACCGATAGTCAAAGAAAAGCTGGAGTCGGTTCCGCAAAACGCCTACGTGCTGATCGATATGACCCGGGCCGATTTTATCGATAAGGATATTATTGATGTGGTAAATGATTTTCTCCAGCACGCGCACTTAAAGAACATACGCGTAGAAATTAAAAAAAGTCGCCTGAAGTCGGGTCACTCCCTGGTCAAAGATCAACTTGCTTACAGCGAATAGCTTGCAATTTTATAATTATATTTAAACGCACTAAAAAAAATCATATGAACGCCATCAATAAACTATTACTGGAAAACAAAGCCTGGGCCGCAGAAAAAAAAGCGGATGACCCGGAATATTTCAAGGCGCTTTCATTGATTCAGACACCTGAATTTTTATGGATCGGATGCAGCGACAGCCGCGTACCCGCCAATGAAATTACCGGCACACAACCCGGAGAGATTTTTGTACATCGCAATATCGCCAATATGGTGGTGCATACCGATGTGAACCTGCTCAGCGTACTAGAATATGCTGTGGCGCATCTTAAAGTAAAACATGTGATCGTATGCGGACATTATGGTTGCGGCGGTATCAAAGCGGCTATGACCAATCATGATTTCAAGCAGGTGTTGAATATGTGGCTCCGTAATATCAAAGATGTATATCGGTTACATCGCGATGAGCTGGAAGCGATTTCAGATCGGGAAAAAAGAGAGGACCGTCTGACCGAACTCAATGTACAGGAACAGGTTCTTCATCTCGCCAAGACTTCGATTATCCAGCGTGCGTGGAAACATCGGAAAGGTCCTGATTTGCACGGACTCGTTTATGGATTAAAAGACGGACTGCTCAATACGATATTTACCATGAGTTCTGCAAGTTCGGTTGACCCATTATATGCGTACAATGATTTAGGAGCTGAATAAGTAATGCGCCCGGTGTTTCACAATTTGTACAAGCAGATGAATAAATGTTTGTCGTTGTGTTTCACAATTAATTTTAAAGATGAATAAAGCATGCTCCTCGTGTTTCACCAGGAGCATCCTTTATTTAAGCTTTATTGAACAGCGCAATTGCTTTTTGTGAAATCGGGCTCGTCACGAGTGAGCCACTGATTGCAGCACGTTCAGCCAGCAGCTGATCCCAGTGCGAAGTCCCTTCCCATAACATTTTTTTTATCCCGTTGATGGCAAGGGGATTGGAAACGGATAAATGACTAATCAGGCGATGTATCGATTCATCAAGTTCCGAAATAGATGCATGCACTTCAGCATAGAGTCCCCGGTTTTTTGCCCACTCCGCCGTGCGCCAGGAGGCGGCGTCGATTGACAACTGCGAAAAAGCAGATACACCCATCTTGCGCTCAACGGCGGGCCCGACTACAAAAGGTCCGATTCCAATTTCTAGTTCACTAAGTTTTATATCAGCCCCGGAAACGGCGACAGCATAATCCGCCGCTGCCGCGAGCCCGACGCCGCCACCTACTACTTTACCCTGCACACGGGCAATGATAAACTTTGGGCATTTACGCATGCTGTTGATTACATGGGCAAACCCATTGAAAAAAGTTTCCCCTTCGGTCGCATTTTTTATCTGCGATAATTCGGTAAAGGAAGCCCCGGCGCAAAAGGCGCGTTCGCCGGCGGACCGTAATACAATTACCCGGATTTCTTCGTCCAACCCCGCCCCATGAATATGAGTTGCCAGCTCGTTGAGTAATGCCAACGGTAATGAATTACTTTGAGGATGATAAAATTCAATTGCCATCGACTGTCCATGTCTTTCCGATTTTACAAACCCCGCATGTTGTTCTTGCATTATTTTATGTTTTTTTTCTTACCATCGTCAATATCGTTGCAATCATCACCGATTCGCCCGTTTCGTCATATACGTCCACATACCATTTCACAATGCCCTTCGGAATATCTCTCGGCTCCTTTAACTCCTGCCCTGTTTTTTCTTTACAAGTAAATCGTACGGCTATAGTTGACCCTACATAAGCAGGCTTCAGAAACCGGCATTCGTCAATTCCATAATTCAGCAGTACGGGTCCCTTTGCGGCATCTACAAATAGTCCGGCAGCTGCACTAAGTATAAAATAACCGTGGGCGACCCGTTTTTCAAACAGGGTATCTTCGAAAGAACCATTTTCAGCATGCGCATAAAAATGATCTCCGCTGATATTGGCAAACTGTGTAATGTCATCGTCCGTGATCATTCGCTCCTTGGTATGCACACTATCACCGATCTGCAATTCTTCAAAATATTTTTTGAATGGATGTTTTTCCTCGAGCTTCTGCGTTGCATTCGGTTGATAGATGGAAGTGATTGCGGTGATGCTATCAGGTGAACCCTGAACCGCCGCCCGCTGCATATAATGTTTTACCCCCCGCAGACCGCCCATTTCCTCGCCACCCCCGGCACGGCCCGGACCGCCATGCACCAACATCGGAAGGGGTGAACCATGTCCGGTACTTTCTCTGGCAGAGCTTGCGTTGAGCACCAATATTCTTCCGTGATGTGTTGCCGCGCTCAACACATATTCTTTTGCTATCTGATCTTTTGCGGTCACGATGGTACTACATAAAGAGCCTTTCCCTTTTTTTGAAAGCTGTATCGCCTGATCCAGCGTTTTATAGGGCATCAGGGTGCTCACCGGACCGAAGGCTTCAATTTGGTGGGCGCCTTCAGCGGTAAAAGGATTTTCATTCAATAATAATAGCGGGCTCATAAACGCTCCGCTTTTAATATCTGCGTCCACCAGCTCCACACTATCAAGAGATCCGTAAATAATCTGTGAAGACGCGAGTAATTGCTGTACCTGTTCTTTTACTTCCGCACGCTGTTCCTGCCCGGCCAGTGATCCCATTCGTACTTTTTCATTGCGCGGATTTCCAATCACGGTTTGCGATAATGCCTTCGAGATCGATGCACGCAGTGTATCTATCTTATTTTCCGGAACAAATATTCTTCGGATGGCCGTGCATTTTTGTCCGGCTTTCACGGTCATCTCCTTACGCACTTCTTTGACAAAAATTTCCCATTCTGGCATGCCGGGTTCCACATCTTCACCGAGAACAATACAGTTCAGCGAATCAGCTTCCATGGTAAAAGAAACATTCTCCCGAAGTATATTCAGATTCGATTTTAATTTTAATCCGGTCGTTGCCGATCCAGTAAAAGTTACCGTGTCCTGCGCGGTCAGCAGGTCGAGCAGATTACCCGTGCTGCCACAAATCAATTGTAGTGCCCCGGCAGGTAAAATGCCCGAACGATATATCTCCCGCACTACCGCTTCTGTGAGGAAACAGGTGCAGGTAGCGGGTTTCACAATCGCGGGTACGCCAGCCAGCAGGTTGACGGCAATTTTTTCGAGCATGCCCCAAACCGGGAAATTATATGCATTGATATGAAGGGCCACCCCTTCTTTGGGTACGAGTATATGATGACCCATAAAATGTTTATTCTTTCCGAGAAAAACAGGATCACCGTCTGTGCAAAAAGGCCGGTCGGGAAATTTCCTGCGCAGGGATGCGTACGAATAAAGATTTCCGATGCCGCCTTCAATATCGATCCAGCTATCGGCGCGCGTAGCGCCCGTTTGATAACTGATCCGGTAAAATTCTTCGAGATGTTCCCCCAGGTGCATGGCCAGGGCTTTTAACATCCTGCCGCGTTCGTGAAAAGTCATTTTTCTCAGCGCCGGATTTCCGGTACCGCGCGCATAATGCAGGATTTGCTGAAAATCCAATCCGTCGCTGCCCGCTTCATATAAAGGCTTGCCGGAAACCGCATCAGAAAGTATTTGCGAATCGCCCACGCCTTCGATCCAGCGACCGGTTACGTAACTTCCAAGCTTTTTCATATGAACCCTATTTTACCAACCCAAAATCCATGCAAAGATGAGCGGTACAACAATCGTCGCATCACTTTCCACGATGAATTTGGGCGTATGAATATCGAGTTTACCCCAGGTAATTTTTTCGTTGGGAACCGCCCCCGAATAGGAGCCATAGGAAGTGGTTGAATCCGAAATCTGACAGAAATAACTCCAGAAAGGCACATCATGCCATTCAAGATCCTGATACATCATGGGTACCACGCAGATGGGGAAATCGCCCGCGATACCGCCGCCGATCTGGAAGAAACCCACTCCCTTGCCACCTGAATTTTTCCGGTACCAGTCCGAGAGCCACACCATATATTCGATCCCACTCTTGATGGTGCTCGCTTTCAGTTCACCCTTCACGATATAAGAAGAAAAAATATTTCCCATCGTACTGTCTTCCCATCCGGGTACCACAATTGGTAGATTCTTTTCTGCTGCCGCAATCATCCAACTGTCTTTCTCCTCAATTTCATAGCCATCCTGCATCACTTTGCTCAATAATAGTTTGTACATGTACTCATGTGGAAAATAGCGTTCCCCCTTTGCTTCAGCGTCTTTCCATAGCTGCACAATATGTTTTTGAATTTTACGGAAGGCTTCTTCTTCGGGAATACAGGTATCGGTTACACGGTTCAGGCCTTGTTCCAGCAACTCCCATTCCTGCTGAGGCGTCAGATCGCGGTAGTTGGGCACTCGTTTATAATGTGAATGCGCGACCAGATTCATAATGTCTTCTTCCAGATTAGCGCCCGTGCAGGATATGATATGCACTTTGTCCTGACGGATCATCTCTGCCAGAGAAACACCGAGTTCGGCGGTACTCATGGCACCGGCGAGGGTCACCATCATCTTCCCGCCCTCCAGCAAATGAGTTTCATACCCCTTGGCGGCATCAACAAGTGCGGCAGAATTAAAATGTCTGTAATGATGAGCGACAAACTGGGAGACCGGTCCTTTATTCATGGTTTATTTAATGTGGAAGGCAAATTTAAATGTTTTAGGGCTCAACGCCTAAAGCCCAACCTGACTGTAAATGGGATTTTCACTGGCCGTTTTAAACATAAAAATGTATTTTTATTGAAACCTTGTTTGTGAAAAACACCATTATTCTCCCTTTCCTGTTTTTCATTTCACTTTCCAGCCGCGCCCAGACGATCGCCGGCAGCTGGCAGGGTATACTCGAAGCCGGTCCGCAGAAACTAAAGATTGTATTCCATGTAAAATCAGATACTGCCCATTCATATAGCTCCAGCTTCGACAGTCCCGACCAACACGCATTCGGGGTTGCCTGCAGTGAGACGATGGTCACAGGCGATAGTCTGCTCATGGGCATTAAACAGATCAACGGCGGATACCGGGGGAAATGGGATGGCAAAAATAATATCAGCGGATATTTCTTTCAGAGCGGAAAAGATTTCCCCCTGGTTCTCCTCCGTACCACCGATTCTTCGGTGGCGCAGATCCGGCCCCAGACGCCCAAAGCACCCTTTCCCTACCATAGTGAAGAATTGGAATATGATAATAAAACCTCGGGCATTCATTATGCCGGCACGCTGACCTATCCAACAGCCGGCGGTCCGTTTCCGGCCGTTATACTGATTACCGGGAGCGGCCAAACCGACCGGGATGAAACCTTACTCGGACATAAACCGTTTGCCGTGATCGCCGATTTTCTCACCCGCAGAGGGTATGCTGTATTGCGGGTTGATGACCGCCAGATTGGAAAAAGTACCGGGGATATACTCAAAGCCACCAGCAAGGATTTTGCCGCTGACGTGGAAACCGGATTACGTTATTTACAAAACAGAAAAGAAATCAATCAAAAAAAAATCGGACTGGCGGGCCATAGTGAGGGCGGACTGATTGCATGTATCGTGGCAGCTGAAAATAAAAACATCGACTTTGTTATCCTCTTGGCAGGACCGGGATTAAGGGGTTTGGAACTCATGGCGTTGCAGAATGAGGCCTATTATCTATCTCTCGGTGTTTCAAAAAATTTAGCAGACGCGGCCAAAACCATTGTGTCGTATGAAATGCAGGCCGTCGTTGATTCTCCCGATTCCACCCGGCAACAAGAACAGCTATGGAATTCGTTCTCTACCTGGAAAAAAAATGCCGATCCGGCTATTTTGAATTCGCTGGGATTGAATAATGATTCTTCTGCCCGGATCTTTCTTCAGAATAATTTAGCGGCCATGAATAAACCATGGTTTGCGTATTTCATTCAGGCCGATCCAGGCAGTTTTATCCGCCAAATGCACTGCAAAGTGCTAGCCCTAAACGGTTCGAAAGATATCCAGGTGCTGCCAGATCAAAATTTAACTGCGATCGACAGCGCCCTTAGAAAGAGCTATTCAAAAATATTTGTAACCCAAAAGATCGACGGACTCAATCACTTATTCCAACATTGTAAAACCTGTACCGTGCCGGAATATGGCGAATTGGAAGAAACATTTGCGCCGGAGGTGTTGGAAATCATGAGCGACTGGCTCGATAAAAACGTAAAATAATTTGAACTATCTGGCTCATGCATGTCTCTCCTTCGGTGATCCGGATATTCTGCTGGGGAATATGATCAGTGATTTTGTAAAAGGCAAAAAAAAATTCGACTACCCGCCCCGCATTTTATCGGGCATTATGCTACACCGGAAAATTGATGAATACACAGATACCCATCCGGCCACGCGGGAGGCGAAAGAATTACTGAAATCATCTGCCGGGGCCTATGCCGGGGCTTTTGTGGATATTGTATACGACCATTTTCTTGCGCTGGATCCGTATGAATTTGAAGAAGGCAGCCTCGCTGTTTTCTCACAAAACACGTATACTGAAATAGCCTCACGCGAAAACTGGATTCCGGAAAAATTTCGTTCCTTTTTTGTTCATATGCAAAAAAACAATTGGCTACTGCATTGCCAGACAACCGAAGGCATATTCCGAAGTTTTCAGGGCCTCTGTTACCGGGCAAAATACATAGACAATCCAAAACTGGTTTTTGACGCCTTTCTGAAACACTATGAAGCGTTAAAAATGGCCTATGAATTATTCTTTCCCCATGTAAAAACATTTGCATATCACGAACTGCTCTACCTTCGTGAAAGTTAAAAACAAGCTGACTCGTCAACGCATTAAATGAATCGAATGAAAACGTATTTCCTGGCCTTTGCATTTTTGTTTACCGGTAGCGGAATGTATGCACAGTCGACCCTGCCTCCGCTGGATAAATCCCCCATGGATATGTGTTACTATCCGGTGAATTATCCGATTCTGAAAATTCAGCATAAATCGGACGCTCCCCTGATAGCCCGTGTTATTTACGGTCGGCCACAGAAAAATGACCGAAATATTTTCGGCGATCTGGTTCCCTTTGACATGGTTTGGCGTGTGGGCGCCAATGAAGCCACCGAAATAGAATTTTACCTCGATGTAAAAATCGATGGTAAAAAACTGAAGAAAGGACGGTATACGCTGTATGCGATTCCGAGTGCAAGTAAATGGACCCTCATTCTGAACAGGGAAACCGATACCTGGGGCGCTTTTGGATATGATGCAAAAAAAGACGTGCTCCGGGTAGATGCCCCGATAAAAATAAGGCCTGATGTCATTGACGTTTTTACCATCTGCTTCGAAGGAGCCGATAAAAATAAAACCAGCCTTCTGATCTGCTGGGATAATGAAGAAGTTCATCTGCCAGTCAGCTGGTAATCTGAGTG
>JAYWCS010000237.1:0-3654 GCA_043780315.1 Bacteroidota bacterium
ACCCGGAATAATCATTCCGACTTTCACGTCTTCTACTTTATAGATATCGGCAAACTCAAAGGTCTCCAGTTCTGCCCGCGGATCGAGACCCGGTTTGCGCAGTTCCTTCAGCATGTCTTTGATCGTATGCTCCCCGGTGTTTTCCGTGACATATTTCTTGATGACCACCTGCTGAATTAATTCTTCTTTTCCGATCAGGGATTTCACATCCACTGCCAGATCAACGGCCATCTTTTCCAATACGCCATAGGCTTCCGGATGAACGGCACTGGCGTCGAGCGGATTATTTCCCTGAAAGATTCTTAAAAAACCGGCACATTGTTCAAAGGCCTTTTCTCCCAGCCGGGGCACTTTTAATAATTGTTTACGATCGGTAAACCGGCCGATCTCTGTGCGGTGCCTGATAATATTTTCGGCCAGCGTCTCCCCGATCCCACTTACATAACTCAGCAAATGTTTTCCGGCGGTATTCAGATTAACGCCCACCATATTTACACAACTCACCACCGTTTGATCCAGTCGTTCTTTGAGCCGGTGTTGGTTTACATCATGCTGATACTGTCCCACGCCAATACTTTTAGGATCAATTTTTACCAGCTCTGCCAATGGATCCATCAGTCGGCGGCCGATACTAATAGACCCACGCACGGTAATATCCTGATCGGGAAATTCATCGCGCGCCGCTTCCGAGGCTGAATAGACCGAGGCGCCGTCTTCGTTTACCAGAAATACCGGCAGACCCAGTTTCAGATTTTTAATGAACTGATCGGTTTCCCTGCCCGCAGTTCCATCGCCAATAGCGATTGCCTCAATATGAAAACGCGTTACCAGGTCACGGATTTTATATTCCGCTTCCCCGGTCCGGTTTTTTTCATGCACAAAAATCAGATCCGTTTTTTGCAGGTTGCCCTGTTCATCCAGACAAACCACTTTACAACCGGTACGATAGCCCGGATCGATTGCCAGTATTTTTTTACTTCCCAGCGGAGAACTCAGTAATAACTGCCGTAGGTTTTCGGCAAACACGGTAATGGCTTCTTCGTCTGCCCTAGTCTTGAGCATCATCCGAAACTCACTTTCCATGCCGGGTTGCAACAATCGCCGGTAAGCATCTTTGATGGCTTTCTTTATTTCATCGGCCGATGGACCATAACTTTTAATTATTTTTCTCTCCATCAGTTCCAACGCTTCATCTTCCACCGGAGAAATATCCATCCGCAGAAATCCTTCCATGAACCCACGCAACACAGCCATTGTTCTATGAGAAGGAATGCTGGATATCTTTTCAGAAAAATCAAAATAATCCATGAACTTGATGGCTTCGGTTTCTTTTCCATTCAACACCTTACTTTCCAGTCTGGCCGTTTCTGAAAATAAATTTCGCATGCCCACGCGAATTGATTCTTCTTCGTTCACATGCTCCGCAATAATATCGCGTGCTCCCTGCAGCGCTTCTTCCGCCGTCTTCACTTCTTCATTGATAAAACCGCCTGCCGTCTTCGTCAGATCGAGCGGCTTTTGGTCAAGAATGAGGAGGGCCAGGGGTTCCAGTCCTTTCTCCCTTGCGGCCTGTGCCTTGGTTTTTCGTTTGGGTTTATAGGGCAAATAAATATCTTCGAGTTCAACAAGCGTCAACGCATGATCCAGTTTCTGCTGAAGCGCCACATTCATTTTATCCTGTTCTTTGATGGATTTCTCAATCGCTATTTTTCTTTCGGTAAATGCTTTAAGCATTTTGGATTCATCCTGAATCTGCTGAATGACCACTTCATCGAGGGCACCGGTTTTATCTTTCCGGTAACGGGCGATAAAGGGAATGGTGGCGCCTTCGGCAAAAAGAACCAATACCGTTTCAACTTGTGCGGTGCGAATATTTAGTTTCTGAGCAATGCGGGGAGCGAATTCGATCATGGCGCAAAATTAATTGTTGGCGGTTAATATTGCTAACAATCTGTGTTAACAACTATCGCCTAACTATTACTCATAGCCCGGATATCTTTGACTTCCAGAATATTTTTTTCATATCCCCCGATGCTTACACGAATCATGGCTTGCCCCAGCTGTGCCAGACGGCTGATGGAGTTGGGGAAAAATTTATTTAGAAAGGGAGCAAGCCAGCCAAACCATTTATAAAATCCTAAAGTATTTTTTAATCCTTTCGTTGGCTCAAGGATGCCAGGCCGGAATAAATAAACCTTCGAAAGTCCAATTTTCTGTAAATCATTTTCTGTTTTTCCTTTCACGCGGGCCCAGTACACGTTTCCTTTTTCAGTGGAATCGGTCCCGGCACCGGAGATATAAAAAAACTGGATCGCTGGATTTACGTTTACCAGCGCTCTGGCAAAATGAAGGGTTAGGTCATAGGTCATTTTTTCATATAGCGACTTTTGCATTCCGACAGACGAAACGCCGAGGCAGAAAAAACAAACGTTGTAGTCTGTCAGCAAGGATTGAATGGCTGTAAGATCAAAAAAATCTTTGACCAGAATTTCCGACAGCTTGGGATCCTGCACAGCACAGGATTTGCGGGAAATGACCAGCACTTTTTCGACATCTGGCGAAAGAAGGCATTCATGCAGAACACCTTCTCCCACCATGCCGGTGGCACCGGTTATAATAACTCGGAGTTTATTTGTTATCATAGAAAATTATCGCTGCGAAAATTTTCTGCCATACCGTTTGCCGCCACCCATACTGCGTCCGGAAGACGAAGCAGCCGATGAACCAACGGTAGATAAAGGTTCCATCAACGCCTGGTGATAGGGATGATCCGTTTCTACCGGAACAACCTGACCAATGAGTTTCTGAATATCTTTCAGATAAATTTTTTCTTCGAAA
The DNA here is from genome assembly GCA_043780315.1 of Bacteroidota bacterium. GTDB lineage: Bacteria > Bacteroidota > Bacteroidia > Chitinophagales > Chitinophagaceae > Puia. The sequence goes on from JAYWCS010000237.1 coordinate 2,839, forward strand.
TCGCAGAATGAAATCGCTTTTCCAAATGCACCTGCACGACCTGTTCTTCCAATCCTGTGAACATAGGTTTCCGGAATATTCGGAAGATCAAAATTCACCACCAGGGCCAGATCATTGATGTCAATACCACGCGCGGCGATATCGGTTGCAACCAGCACCTGCATTTTACCATCCTTGAAATTCTGTAAAGATTTTTCGCGTGACTGCTGTGTTTTATCGCCATGGATAGCTGTTGCATTGAAGCCCGCCTGATTTAAATCGCGAGCGACCCGGTCTGCCCCGTGTTTGGTACGTGTGAAAACCAATACACTTTCTTTTGGCGTTGTCTTCAGCAAATGATGGAGCAGCGAACGCTTTTCATTCTTCTGAACATAATATAATTTCTGTTCAACCAGTTCGGTCGTGGTCGATTCCGGTTTAACCGTAATTTCGACCGGATTCGTTAACAATACCTGAACCAGGGATTGAATAGCCGGTGGCATCGTTGCGGAGAAAAATAATGTTTGTCTTTTTTTCGGTAAACGCGCAATGATTCTTTTTACTTCATGCACAAATCCCATGTCGAGCATGCGATCTGCTTCATCGAGTACAAAATATTCGATTCCGTTTAAAACGATATAATTCTGGTTCATGAGATCCATCAAACGACCGGGAGTCGCCACGATGAAATCACATCCGCGACGCAAATCCGATACCTGACGCGACTGGGACACACCACCGAAAATCACAACGGATTTCATATTCAAAAATCGTCCGTAATTTTCGATCGACTCATGAATTTGCGTAGCGAGTTCGCGGGTAGGCGTCAAAATAAGG
>JAYWCS010000238.1:0-2041 GCA_043780315.1 Bacteroidota bacterium
GGTCGGAAGAAAAAATGCAGGCGCGTGTTATGAAAGACTGAAAATCAACCTGCTGAAAGTAAAGATGTGTAAAACTAAAAAAGACTACATTTTCATGTAATCTCTCTTTAGCGGACCGGACGGGACTCGAACCCGCGACCTCTGCCGTGACAGGGCAGCATTCTAACCAACTGAACTACCGATCCTCGTATTTGCCTTCGTTTTTTCGTCCGAAGGATGGCGAAGATAACCGTTTTTTCTCCATTCAATCAAAAATTTCAGGAAGCATTTTTTTCGGAATCTTCTATAAATCAATTGAATGAAGAAGGGAATTAAACTTTCCTATATTTTGCGCTTAGCTTAAATTTACCGCATATTTCATACGCTTATGCCCCTGGATAAAAACAGACAATTTCTGGATTTCGAAAAACCGATCAAAGAGTTATTCGATGAGATCGAAAAACTGCGGGCAACCGCTGAGAAAACAAAGATCGATATGTCAGATTCCATCAATAAGCTGTACGACCAGGTTACTGAAAAAAGAAGAGATATCACTGGCAACCTAACCCCGTGGCAGAAGGTGCAGCTGAGCCGACATCCAGACCGGCCCTATACTATGAAGTATATTTCGAAAATGTCGGATAATTTTATCGAACTGTTCGGAGACCGTAACGTAAAAGATGATAAGGCCATGGTCGGCGGATTCGCCCAGCTCGACGGTCAAACCGTGATGTTCATCGGTCAGCAAAAAGGTACCAACACGAAAATGCGCCAGATGCGTAATTTCGGCATGGCCAATCCCGAAGGCTACCGCAAGGCCCTGCGGCTCATGAAACTGGCGGAGAAATTCAATAAACCCATCGTCACCCTCATCGATACCCCGGGAGCATTCCCCGGCATGGAGGCCGAAGAGCGCGGACAAGGAGAAGCGATCGCCCGAAATATCTACGAGATGATCCGATTAAAAGTGCCCGTGGTTTGCGTAATCATCGGCGAGGGTGCCTCCGGCGGTGCCTTGGGAATCGGGGTCGGAGATAAGATTTTTATGCTGGAAAATTCCTGGTACACGGTTATTTCCCCCGAGAATTGCAGCTCCATTCTCTGGCGCAGCTGGGATCAAAAAGAAAAAGCAGCGGAAGAACTGCGGCTTACCCCCGATAATATGTATGGATTTGGACTCATCGACGGAATTGTTCGGGAACCCATCGGCGGTGCCCACTGGGATTATAATGAAGCGGCCGCCTTACTGAAACCGCAGCTCATTCAAACAATTCAACAACTTTTGGAAATACCTGCTGAACAACGTATTACAAACCGAATCGATAAGTTTAATAAAATGGGTTTCTGGGATGAAGTGGCTGAACCTTCCGTTATTCATCATGGAGACCCTGAACCCGAAATCACTGAAAATATTTCCACACATCATGAGTAACCTGATCCCTATTCTCTCCGGCACCGGCGTCGCTATCATCACGCCATTCAACTCTTCCACCGCCGTGGATGAACCCGCGCTGGCCAGAGTGATCGAACATATCATCGAAGGAGGCGTCGACTATGTTGTTACGCTCGGCACCACCGGTGAAACGCCCACTTTGTCGCGCGAAGAAAAAATCCGTATTGCACATTTCACCATCGAAGTAGTCAACGGCCGTATTCCGATCGTCATCGGAGCCGGCGGGAGTGATACCCATGAGGTGATTCGTGAAATCGAAAAACTACCTACGTCCGATTCCGTCGCTATTCTGAGCGCCAGTCCGTTTTATAGCAAACCCTCTCAGGAAGGAATCTATCAGCATTATAAAGCCATAGCTTCGGCTTCTCCGGTTCCTGTGTTGCTCTATAATGTGCCGTCCAGAACCGGACGCAATGTGAATGCAGCGACTATTTTACGTTTAGCCGGTTTACCTAATATTGCCGGCATTAAAGAAGCCGGTGGGGATATGGCTCAATGTGCACTGGTGTTGCGCGACCGGCCAGATGATTTTCTCGTTGTGAGTGGAGATGATGCGCTTTGTTTTCCGCAGATGACCATGGGAATGGACGGCGTGATCAGCGTGGCAGC
>JAYWCS010000239.1:0-8725 GCA_043780315.1 Bacteroidota bacterium
CCCCTGCCGGTTTCACAAGCACTGATGACAATCAGCTGACAACTATCCATTTTTAACCCATAGAGTTCGTCCAGAAAAAGAAAATCATCCGACCGCAAACCAGAGGCCGGATAAAAAGAAATAAACGAGGCCGACGGATCCTTCAGATCGGTCACTGCATGGGTTGCAAGATGCAGAATCGGGAAACGATTTAGATTTTCAAGGAAAATCTCTTTGGTTGCGTGACTATCTAAATATTGGTTTCCACTCAGGCCGGCAATCTCTTCGTTTGAATAGGGCAGTTTTTCCAGATAGCCCATTCCTTCCTGCTGCAGGTCGGCCCCCTTTTTTGAAAAGGGAGCCAGTGACAGAACAGGCTTTTGAAATCCGTCAAGTGAAACTTTTTTGTTGTTCGTGATAAACCGGGCAGAAAAGGCATACGAGATTTCGTGTTCCGTAATAACCGGATCGTCCAAACTATTGCCAGGAAGGGATTCCACGGGCAAAAGAAAAAATAATCCATCCGGAATGATGATCCATTCTTCCTTGCCTCCTGCCACTGCCAGCAGGGGTTTCATAAATTGCCGGTATAGCGCCGTTTTTAAATCGCCCGAATGCAGATGCCCTCCGTTCCCAAAAGATTGGAGCATCTGAATCCATGACATGATATTTTGCCGGACGATCGCTCCGCTGTCCAGGTGAATATAATCCAGAGAGGATTTTGTCATCACAAATATTTCAATCGCAGATTCAGTATTGTAAAAACTAATCAGTGCCTGGCTTCCGCCGATATTGTTCTGGAGTTCTTTTACAGAAGGAAAATCCTCCGTGTACTTCATTTGGTAATAGCTTTTGTTTTCTTCCATTTTCCGATGAAGGCCCACCAGTTCACTTTCGTATACTGATTTCTCTTCATTGATCTTCTGCAGCGAACCGAAGTCGAGCCGTTCGTCTGTTTTTGCATTCAGTCGTGCGATATTGTATCGGATATTCCGCTCTTTTTGAATGAAAACATCTTCTGTGCCCCGTGCGTTCAGAAAATTCCGGTCCCTGATCTGCGAAGCCATCACCGAAGCCTTGTTTTTTTCGGTGATCACAAAAGCCTGTTCGATGAAATGATCCCGGGGATACAGTTTGTTTAACTTGAGGCAAACAGCCAACGCGTTGGCATATACTTCCCCGCTTTTTTGCTTCAGCAGAATTTTGGCATCATCCATTTCATAACTCTTTTCAATATAGGACAGCAAGGAAATGGTGGATTGAAAGGTTTCGAAGGCCGATTTCAAATCCTCCGGAAGGGATTTCTTTTTATACAACAATTCCCAGGCAGCCGCTTTTTTGATCAACACGTCGAAGAGCCGGTAATACGCAAAAGAGCCGGTGAAACTGACTGGATTTTTACGAATGTCCGTGCTGGAAAAATTTCTGGAAAAGATGTTCAATGCTACCTGATCATGACGCAGTGCATCTGCCGGATTTGAATTCATCATATCCAGATCTCCCTGATACAGGGCGTTGATGCCGTCATCCAGCGCGTTGGTGTGCAGGGATTTTTTTTTACTTTGATATTGATTTAACCATGTCATGGCCGAATCCTTCTTCCCCGCTTCCATCGCTGCCCTCGCCATTTCGTTCAGCACACCCGGCACCATGGATACCTTCACTTTTTTAAAAGAATTCAGTGCCGCTGTGTATTGCTGAATCCGGGAATACGCCATTCCCATATTCATGTACAATGCATCGGGCAGCATGTGGTGATCGGCCGCTACATGATAAATATTCAATGCTTTATCAAACATTCCCAGCTTATAATAGCAGGTGGCCATATTCAATTTGATACTGAATGCATTCAGTTCTTCTACTGGTTTTTTTTCTTCCGTTAACCGAAGGGCCTGCGTAAAATAATTTTTACTCTGCAGAAAATTACCATTGTCAAAATACAGCACACCAAGGGTATTATATAAACGTACGCGATCGTCAGTAGATCCGATATCGGCGGCATTTTCTTCCGCTTGTAACAGGAAAAACGAGGCGGAATCAAAATTATTCAGGTTATAATATCCGGCGCCGGCAAAAATATACATGCGAAGTTTCTCCCCGGTATTATTTGAAAAGTGAATTGCCTGCAGGTAAGCCGACGCTGCCTCGTTAAAGTGGAGATATACTTCAGATAAAACCCCGAGTTTGTAAAAAGACTGGTACATCAGGCTGTCTGTTGTCCGCTGCCTCGGCACCAACTGCAAAGAACGAATCACTGCTTTAAAAGCCAGCATGCAGGCACTGTCGCTCGCACCGGTGGTGCTCGAAAGATTATACAGGTGGTCTGCCGTATGATATTGTGCGCGCAAGCTGGCAAGGGAAGGGATGCCCGGGGTGTATTGTTTAAAGGAAACAATGGATAGAAACAAGATGGGTACTAAAAGAAATTTCCCGGACATAGCAGCTGTTGATTCGCTCTGCTTTAACGTCCGGAAAAGCCCCATATTGTCGGTTCGAGATTGCTCTAATTAGAGCGTACGATAATGATCAGCGGTGGTCTGGAAGATGCTTTTTTATCGATTAACAAATAGCTCAGTACATTCAGCAGTTTGTTGGTCACGCTGGACAGCAAACCGGACGGAACATCCGATAAATGGTTATAGTAAACCATCTGCAACTGAATACTCTGGGGAGCAAAATTACTATTGTCGTTCAGTTTGTAATTGATCGTCGTATACACGGTGGTTCCGTTGATCGGAAGGAGACCAAACGGACTTTTCCGCATCGTTTTCTGCAAATCGATGAAACCGGTATTCTGATCGATTTCTATTCCCTGGTTCTTTGCCTGATTATTATAATCAAACTGACAACCCTGCCCCTGATTTCCGACACATACCGCCGGCCCGAAGGGATTCGCATTAAAATATGGTTTTGCCGTTTGCGCACTGTTAGCCAAAACATAAACACTATCCATATACGCTCCGCCAGCAACAATCATTTGTGACATACAGGTATCCGTTGTGCCGCTTTTTACGAAAGCAATATCGTAGCGCTGGCCGGTTTGCGATTTGGTCATATTGATCGATCCGGTTTGCGGATCCAACACCAATCCCCCCGGCCAGGCAAGGTAGGTTCCCTGTACACCCTGATTGTTGACAGGATACACATAATAATCACTTGAACTGGTAGGCTGTGGATAGGCAATGCTGTCCCCGTAATTGGGAGCATTATTACATTCCGGCGCCGGTTTTACCGGATACGGCACCATTGGCGTATTGGCTACCCGCAAGGAATCATTCTGACTATTTATCTTTTGATTTGCATTCGGTGTTTCGGATGCTTTTTTGCAGCCAATGGATGATAAAAGTACAATCATCGGGATCAAAGATCCTTTGAGTAGATTTTGTTTCATGGGTATGCGGGATGGGTTAAAAACCAGATCTAAAATACGTTAAAACAGCAGTAAATACAAGGGTTTACACTGATTCTTACTAAATAAAAACACTTAGTTTTTTACGTAAAAGCGCAGCGGAATGATTAACATATTCCCAGAACAGGAATATTAGAAACGGGGACATTGAACGGCAGATTGTGCCCGGCCATCGGTGGTCTTCACCGTATAAATCAGGGAGATTTCGATGCCTCCGCGTCCCACGGTAGCCACTTTGAAAGCAGAAATATTTATATCGTAAGTCATTCCCAGATTAAAATCGCCGTAGTCGAGTCCGACATAAGGAATTATAGCATCGGCCACATTGTTGGTTCTGGCCCAGGCACCTACATATACATTGACCGGCTTGTTATCATCCGTAGTGGCAGACATTTCCAATGCACCGCCGAAAACCAATTCGCTTCCGGTAGATTGTTTGTTATACAAGGCACTTACATACCAGGTATTTCCGGAACTCGCGGAGGGAAAATAACCTCCGCCATGTACGGTCAGCCGGGTGGGGACCGTAATATTATCGATACCCAGAAATGATTCTTTGGGTTGATTGAGATGATACATGGATACGCCGAAATAAACACTATTGGTTCCATTGAATGATCCGTTATATAACACGCCGGCATTCATATCAAAATAAGAGGCGGTAACAACCTGCAGGTTTACGGGCTCCGAAGCAGAAGGCAACCAGGTTCCATCGAGCTGCAGACCATCGAGGAAATGAAGCCGTGGCCCGTCGAGTGTTTTATTTGCATACGTTCCCTGAAACCCAACGGAGATCTGATGCAGACCATTTTGATCAATCGTTTTATTGTACGCCGTCGACAGCGCAAAATAGTTACTGTTTAAAATTCCGTTGGCGGTTTTATCTGTCATGGCCATCATGCCAAGTCCCCAGCGGTCTCCTTCGGCCAGTTTATTTTGAAAAATCGGAAGGTCAACTGATATCGTGGAAGTGATATAGGCTTTATTTACAGAGGGCCACTGATTCCGGTAATTTCCAGCAACCCGCAAGGCTCCATTAAATTTTCCGGTCAGGGCCGGATTCAGGGTCAGCGGGGAAGCAAAAAATTGAGAAAAGGAAGGATCCTGCGCATGCACTACGTCATTTAAAAAAAAAATTAAAATAAAAACAGGAAATAGCTTTTTCATATTCACTTTGTTAACATCTATCGCAACAACTCTACGGTTCCTTTCAGAATAAAATTTTCTCCAGTGAAACATTCCATATTCACTACATAGACATAGGTTCCGGATGGCTGTTTCATACCATATAAATTTCCATCCCATCCATATTTTTTATCATTCGGAGGAAATTCCTTTCTTTCATACAATAGTTGTCCCCAGCGGGAAAAAACCTGAAACAGACGCACCAGTTTCACCCCAAAACCAGATGGATAGAAATAATCATTGTTACCATCAAAATTGGGCGTGAAGGCATTGGCCATGTGCACCGCATTTTCGGCACATAATAATTTGACCGATATCGTGGTGGTCGACGAACATCCACTGGCGGTAGTAACCTTGAGCTGATAATCAATTGGAGCTAATGGCGTTGTGATGGGTGACTGACAGTCCGTGCAATTCAGGTATAGTGGCGGCGTCCAGTTCCACGATACGATGTCGGCACTACCCTGCGGCTCAATCACCAGATCTGTTCCCGGCAGTACAGCATATAATGGTAGTATCGTAATTTTTGGCATCGTATCCACCGTCACTTTGGTAGTGGCCGTGTCAAAAAAACATTTGTATTTATCTTCTCCAATCACCCGATACGTTGTGGTCGTGAGCGGTCGCGCGATCACACTATCGCCGATATTTTTATTTAATGTTGCCGACGGTGACCATACATAACTATTTGCGCTATCGGCCCAGAGGATGACCGTATTGCCAATACAGATCGTGGTATCCGGGGATACGGACATCGGGAAAGGTCCGATCACATGCACTGAATCGATGGCTGTGTTGATACAACCCACTTTCGACGTGACCTGCAGGGTCGTTACAAAATTTCCGGGCGTTTGATAATTAAACGTCGGGTTCAATACATCCGAAGTATCCTTCGCCGCACCGGTTCCAAAATCCCAATGATAGGTCACGGGATAACCGAGACTATCGAGGGCCCAGTTCACCACATGCGGACCATAAGAAATAGAACCCGTGTCGCAGAGCACCACCGGCGGACCGAGCGCTGCAAATAATGTATCAATTAAAATCGGATGATCAGAAGTATAAGACAACTGGCAACCGGTTGAGTCTGTCAGAATCAGTCTAGGCGTAAACAAGCCAGGCAATACATAGGTGTGCACCGCCATCGTATCCTGGGTGGTGATCACCGTTCCATCTCCGAAATCCCAGGTATATGTTCCGACATAACTGGACGTGGCATGCAGGGTGTCGGTGCCCGGTGAGCAGGCCTGATCGAGTGTTGAATATAATTTTCCGAAAGGACCCTTTACCGTAATGGTATCATAGGAAATCACGGTGATATTGTTGGCGCCATATCCGGTGAGTGAAACGATATAGGTACCCGGAATATCGTACTGATATTTTGGTGTTGCATTGTTATCAGCGATTCCCTTGCCATCACCAAAATCCCAATGCAAGCCAATTGTATTCACGGGAAAAGCAGTGAAGTCGACAAACAGCGGGGGACAACCAGAATTTTGATAGTAGTAGGATGAATCGATAAAGGGCGCCGAAATATCCTGAATCTTCAAAGGCACGACGAGCGTATCGGTACACGTTCCGGCTAGTGTTGGATAGGCGATCAGGATCACCGTATCGGTCCCGGTATTGGGAAAAGAATGAATAACAGAATCCGGGCTGGTAGACGTGGTACCATCACCTACAAAACGCCATAAATAAGTGACCCCGGTATTCTTGATCGATGTATTGTAAAACGTGATCGGAAATCCCGGAGTGATCGCCGTTGGCTTCCAGGTAAAATTGGCCTTTGCACCATAAATTAAAACCTGTGTGACCGACAGTTTCATGGTCGACTTACAACCGTTGGTATCGGTAACCGTCAGTTGTGGATTGTAAGTGCCCGGGAATGCATACAAATGCTTTACGGTATCAGGCTTACTGTTCGTTACCGAGTTTCCATCTCCGAAATTCCACTGCCAGGAAACGATCGGAACGCCGTTGACGGCCTGAGATGAATCAGAAAAAATCACGGGTGCGCGGTAACACAACTGACTCTGATCACCAAAATTGGCGACCGGACCAATAATATGAATGGGTATATAATTACTGGTATCATAGCAACCAAAATAATTTGATTGAATGATGGCACGTATGCTGTCTTTACCGGCTACTAAACCTGATATATTTCCATTATACACGGTCTTAAATCCGGTATTTCCCGTGGGATTGAGCGTTGTTCCATCATTGTACTGCCATTTGACAACCTTATAATAAGTACTTGCATTCACCGCCTTCCGCTGATAATTTGTATCCAGACCGACGATCGTTACCGGTAGCATAGAACTTCCGCAAATTGTATCCTTGGTTGAACTCAACACGGGATTTTGTTTGGGCAATACATAAGCCGGCACCGGTCCGGTGGTTTGTATACACGCACCAAAGATGGCAGTAACCGAAACGGTATAGGCACCTGCTTTGGGATAATGATGATTTTTGAGCGGTATATAAACAACATCCGTATCGTTCGGTGATCCGTCGCCATAACTCCATATATAAGTATCGGCTCCCGGTGGTTGCAGGGCGATGGCCACGCTTAACCGGTCACTGTCACAATTATTGGTAATTGTTATTTTCGGAATCGGTGTCGTTTTTACATACCTCGTAATGGTGGTGTCGTCCGGAGCACAACCCGGGCTGGAAGCCACCAGCGTCATCGTATAGGATCCCTGATTATTATATAAGTGGGTGTGGTAAATATTATTGTTGACATCCGAATTACCATCCCCATAAAACCAGGTAAACTTAGCGGCACTGTCATCCAGATTGATAAATGTTTCCAGCTGATTGCTGGTACAGGGCAATGAATCGTATGCATTAAAACTGGCATGTGGTTTCGGATATACAATGATGGTATCGGGTGGATACGCACCTCCGGAGCAACCATGGATCGTGGTAAAACTCAGGTTGATAATATAAGTGCCCGGTGTTGAAAATACATGCACCGGATTGGCTACAGTGGACGTTGTGCCGTCTCCAAAGGACCAGAAAAAAGTTGCGAGCGTATCGGCAGAGATGGCTTTGAATGTCGCCTGTACATTGGCACAGTAAACGGCAGACGGAATTAAAACCGTATCCGCATGAATGGTGGCCGTTGGTTGGGCCGTATTGAATGTTTGAGAAATAGTGGAGGAGCAGCCATTCGCATTCTTGATCGTCAGCGTGGGTGAAAATAAATTATTGGTCAGATAGGGGAACTGCGGATTCTGCAGATCGGATGTATCGGCCGGGTTACTGGTAAAATTCCAATGCCAGTTGGTGGCACCGGCACTGGTATCTGAGAAGTTTACAACCATCGGTGAGGAACAGCTGATGCCTTTGTTGATGATGAACGGACTGATCACCGGTGAAGAAAGAACCGTTACATTTTTTTTAACCGAATCCTGACAGGTTCCGAAATTTTGATACAACGTAACTGGATAAGTACCCGGGGCTGCATAGCTGTGGCCATAGGTAAACCCAATGCCACTTCCTCCATCACCGAAAGACCAAAGCGGACTGCCAGTTGGCGCCGGCGTACTATGATCTACAAAAAGCACGGAATTACCGGTACAGCGTGCTGAGTTGATGGTAAAGTCCGATGTAAAATTCGCGGCGTTGATATAGGCCGGTTTGGTAATGGAAGAGGAACAACCATAGGTATTGGAAACATTCAGCGTAATAGAATAATTTCCTTTCGCCGCATAACGGTGCGACGGACTGGCCAGATTACTGGTATCCCCATCTCCAAAACTCCAGGTATAATTTAAAGCTCCCGCACCAGTGGATGTGTTATGAAAAATAGCGGGCTGGGAAAGATTACACAGGACGGCCGAATCGACATCAAAGGAAGGAACCAGCGCCGGATAAACCGTTACAATATCCGGAACTTTCAGTGTATTGATACAACCAAAACTGTTGGTCGCTGTCAGGCTCACAGTATAAACGCCCGGAAACTGATAGGTATTGGAAACGCTTGGCGTTGTGGTACTTTGCGAATTACCATCTCCAAAATTCCAGATCGCCCCGGTAATGGTTCCATCCCCCGGACTCAATACGCCCGTGAAATTAACCAGCAACGGCGTACATCCCACCGTACGGGCCGCCGTTAAATTGATGGCCGGTTTTTTGAAAACA
>JAYWCS010000240.1:0-16047 GCA_043780315.1 Bacteroidota bacterium
CGGCCTGCATGGCGCCAACCGACTGGCCAGTAATTCGCTGCTGGAAGCCATGGTATTTGCCCATCGCAGTTATCTGGACAGCATTGGAAAAATAGATTCTATTTCTTATCGGGAAGACATTCCGGACTGGAACGCGGAAGGAACAACGGCACCCCGGGAGATGATTCTGATTACCCAAAGTATCAAGGAACTGCAATTACTCATGAGTGATTATGTAGGCATCGTGCGTACCAATATCCGTCTGGAACGTGCATCAAAAAGACTCGACCTGTTGCACGAAGAAATAGAAGCTTTGTATGAAACCACACTAGTATCTCCCCAACTCTGCGAAGTGAGAAACCTCATAACAACCGGATACCTGATCGTAAAAGGAGCGCAGTTCAGAAGAGAAAGTCGTGGACTTCATTTCAATACCGACTACCCCAACCAGAGTGTGCTCGTGCAAAATATTGTACTCTGATGAAAGGAATGATCCTGGCTGCCGGTCTGGGTACGCGGTTCAAACCGTGGACCGACCTGCATCCCAAGGCGCTCGCCCTGGTAAACGGGAAAACACTGCTCGAAAGAAATATCCTGTATATGCAATCTGCCGGGATAAAAAAAGTGCTGGTCAATGTTCATCATTTCCCCGATCAGATCGTGGAGTTGATTAATCTCCATCACGGCTGGGGCAGCGAAGTGGTGATCAGTGATGAAACGGAAGAAGTATTGGAAACGGGGGGCGGATTAAAAAAAGCTGCCGGATATTTTGATGAAGATCCTTTTGTTTTAATGAACGCAGATATTCTGACGGATATGAATTTGCCCGCGATGATCGCCTTTCATCAAAAACACAAACCACTCGTTACGCTGGCCGTAACAAATCGAAAATCTTCGCGTCATTTTCTTTTCGATAAAAATGACCGCCTCGCCGGATGGCGTAATACGGCCACCGGAGAAGAAATAATTTCGATCCCGGGAAAAGATTTAGCAGAGAAAGCGTTCAGTGGAATTCATATTATTTCACCCGAAATATTTCCCCTTATACATCAGTACGGGAAGTTTTCTATTGTAAACGTTTACCTGGAACTCGCTGCCACAAATACGATACAGGGGTTCGATCATTCCGGGTCCAAACTGGTAGATGTAGGCAGAACAGAATCGGTAAAGATTGCAGAAGATCTATTTCTCTAAAAATGAATACCGGGTTTTAAACATTCTTCCAATCTTTCAACTCCTGCTCCAGATGATACAATTCTATACGGACATTAAACTTATTTTTCAGATGACGGCTGAGCGCATCTGCCGCGTAGACACTCCGGTGTTGGCCACCGGTGCATCCAAAATTCACCAACAGACTTTTAAAACCACGGGTTAAATAATCTTCGACCGCAATATCAACGAGATCGAAAACACTATTGAGATATTCGGGCATCTTGGTTTGCTGCTCCAGAAAATCTTTAACTCCTTTGTCTCTCCCTGTCTGATTTTTAAATTCCGGCAGGCGACCCGGATTTAAAATCGAACGGCAGTCAAATACAAATCCGCCCCCATTGTCACCCGCATCTGCGGGGATAGCTTTGCGGTAAGAAAAACTATTAATATGCACTACCAGGGGGGTTTCTGCATTGGCGCGGGTTGGAATGAAGCGGGCAACAATCTCATCTTCCACAATCAAATTTAAAATTCTTTCAAACTCAGGCACCTCAATTCCCAAAGCATACTGACGTAAAAAAGCACGTAGATTTTTTAATCCCAAAGGAATACTCACCAGAAAATGCGCCTTTCTTTCGAATAGTCCGCGGAAGCCATACGCTCCCAACACCTGCATCAGACGGATCAGTACAAAGCCCTGGTATTGTTTTACAAAATCCTTTTTTTTAAAGGGGGTGCCCAGCTCGAGTTCCACACAATCCATGTAATATTCAAGCAGTCCCTGTTTCCAGGCTTCACTCAGTTCCGCTTTGGCTTGCCAGAGCAGCGATGCCACATCATATTGCAACGCTCCTTTCATACCTCCCTGGTAATCGATGAAATGAACTTTTTCGTTTTCGATCATAATATTCCGGCTTTGAAAATCGCGGAACATAAAATATTTGTGATCGGCGCGTCCCAGTTCGGAAGAAAAAATTTCGAAGTCGGCAACGAGTTTTTCCTTGTCGTACGGTAGCTGAAGTGTGTCGAGAAAATAATATTTGAAATAAAGCAGGTCGCTCATGATCGCCTGCTTTCCAAATTCACTGGAGGTTAAACAGCTATTTTCATAGTCCAGTGCAACGTCCCCCTGAATTTGCAGATGCGCCAGTTCCTGCAGACTTTGCCGGTACAAATTATATAGGCGATCATTGGGACCTTCCTGTTCGAGACAATTCAGTAATGAAATATCGCCAAAATCTTCCTGAATATAAATCGACCCCGGAATGTTAACGGCATAGATTTCAGGAACCGGACAGGATTTCAGTTTAAAATGCCGGCTGAAAAGAATAAAACTTTCGTTCTCTTTTATATTCACCCCATAGGTGGCGATAAAAGATTTCGAAGCCGTCACAATTCGGTAATACATCCGGATACTGCCAGACTGCGGAATCTTGTGGATGGAAAGAATGGGTTCTTTGCTACAACTCGTAAACAGGGTGCTGATATCCTCGATGATATGATCCATAATATTGAATGAAACTACTAAAAGCTAAGTGACTACGGTGATTTCAGGCGTTTCCACTGATTTACGTTTCAGTGTACTTTCCTGATGTGCACTGATGAGTTCGGCGAGCAGAGCCGTCCAGCCGGTTTGGTGGCAGGCACCCAGACCCAGTCCGTTATCACCGTGAAAATATTCGTAGAAGAGATTTAAATGTTCATTGCCGGGTTGTTTATAAAACCAATTGTGTTTCCCGTATTGCGGAACGTTGCCGGAAACATCGGGTTGGAATAAACTGATTACCCGCTGGGTAAGAAAATCTGCCACTTCTTCCAGGTTCATATACACCCCGGAACCCACAGGACATTCAACCTTTAATGCATTCCCGTAAAATATTCCATATTTACGGATGGACTGAATAATGAGATAGTTGATGGGCATCCAAACGGGACCGCGCCAATTGGAATTACCCCCAAAAAGATTCGAGGTGGAATCTCCAGGATCATACTGAATAGCATAATCGATATGGTCTATCTGTACAGAATATGGATTTTTTTCGTGGTACTTTGATAAAGCACGTATGCCCCCAGGCGACAAAAACTCCTCTTCATTGAGCAGTCGGTCGAGCAGGCTCACGAGCCGGTCGCGTGGAATGAGCGAAAGCAAAATGGCATCTCCGTCTGTTTTCTCTTCGTTGGGCCAGAACTTGTTATTCTTCAAACGGTAACTTTCAAACCAGCTGATACGCTTTTGAAAATCCGCGAGTTTATCCAGTTTTTTCTTTTCAATAATGGAAACAGCGAATAAAGTCGTGATGCCCACGATCGAATGAATACGAAGTTGAATTGGGGCCGAACCGGCGATGGCGAGCGTATCATAAAAAAAACGATCCTCTTCGTTCCACATGCCCTGTTCGTTGAGTGCCTCGGCAATTAATACAAACTGTTCAAAAAATTTCGTCGCCGTGTCTTCAAACGTGATGTCTTTCATCGCAATTTCAAGCGCCATATCCATCATATTCAGCGCATACATCCCCATCCAGCTGGTGCCATCGGCCTGTTCCAGCTGCATCGTACCCGGGAGCTCAATACTCCGGTTAAAGACCCCGATATTATCCAGTCCGAGAAATCCGCCTTCGAACATATTATTTCCGTTGGGATCCTTGCGGTTCACCCACCAGGTAAAATTGATCAGTAGCTTTTGAAAAATTCTTTTCAGAAAATCAATATCTGAAACGCCCGTCCGTTCCCCTTCAATACGATACACTTGCAAAGCAGCCCATGCCTGTACCGGCGGATTCACATCACTGAAATTCCATTCGTACGCCGGTAACTGCCCGTCGGGTTTCATGTACCACTCCCGCATGATCAGCAGCAATTGGTTTTTTGCGAAAACAGGATCCACCATACTCATGGGGATTGCCTGAAAAGCCATATCCCAGGCGGCATACCAGGGATACTCCCATTTGTCGGGCATCGCAATCACATCCTGGTTTTTCAGGTGTTTCCAATCGTGGTTACGGCCATTTTTTTTTCCATCATTTACCGGACTGATTCCATCGCTGGTGATCAGCCAGCGTTCTACGTCGTAATGATAATATTGTTTGCTCCACAAAATGCCCGACAAAGCCTGTCGCTGCAGCAATTGAATTTCCGAAGGGGTTCCGGGAAACATCACTTCCTGATAAAAAGCATCCGCTTCTTCTTTGCGCAGTTCAAAAATTTTTTTGAAGCCGAGGGTAAACGGATTATCGATCGATTTGTGAGACAGCCGCAAATAAATACTTTCTTTTTTCCCACCCTCAATTTTCAGTTGATACACCGGAGAAAACTTGGTGCCGCTTTTCTTCTTTCTCAGCGCCTCTATATTTTCCTGCCTGATTAACGCCGAATGAAACGCATCTTTTACAAAAACGGTTGCATTCGGAACGCCCATCACTTTCTCTGTATTGGTTTCATTTTCGGTGAACCATTTATCTTTCGGTGTTTGAAAATATAAATAATAATCTCCCAACCGGTGGTGACGGGCCTTCACTGAATTTTTACTTCGGATACTGATGTCCGGTTTAGGTTCTTTGTCCTCCTTCCATTTATTGTAGAACCATAACGTGGGCAACACCGTGATATCAGCGGGCTTGTGATACCGGTTGGTAATATCTATACGAATGAAAATGTCATCGGAACTTTCTTTTGCATAGGTCACCAGCACATCAAAATATTCGTTGTTATCAAAAACGCCGGTATCCAGAATTTCAAATTCCGGTTCCTGCTTGGAACGAATCCCGTTTTCCTGCAAGAGCAGCTGGTAGGGAAATGCCTGTTGCGGATATTTATACAGGTACTCCATGTAATAGTGACTGGGAATATTATCCAGATGATAATATAATTCCTTGACGTCTTCGCCATGATTGCCCTGATTATTTCCCAGTCCGAATAATCTTTCCTTCAAAATGGGATCCTTGCCATTCCAAAGGGCAATCCCAAAACAAAGATTTTGAAAAAAATCAGAGATCCCGGCCAACCCATCCTCCCCCCATTGATACTGACGGCAATGCGCGTGATCGTAAGGAAAATAATTCCAGGCATCTCCATAGGGACCGTAATCTTCCCGCACGGTTCCCCATTGCCGCTCACTTAAATAGGGGCCCCACTGCTCGAGTGGAATTTTTTTATACGAATTTTCTAATAGTCGCTTTTGCTCATTGGTCATACGCGGCGGATACCTTTAAAATTACGGATTCCTTTTTTAATCATATTCCGTTGGCTGGTAAGCGGTTAACAGGGTACCCACCGTAGCTTTTACAACATATCCGTTTTATTTAAATTTGAGCTCGAGGTTGTACAATATTTTTTCGGATGAACTGTCAAATGCCTGGTATACCGAATCCAGCAACCAGTGCCGGCGAAAGGCTCCTATTGCCGCCATACTGTCTTTGATATTATACCCGATAATCCGTAAAGCCTGATAATCGTTGAAGCCCGGAGGCACCACCGTAAACGTTGTATCGTCATACCAATTCCCAAATCCATGATCGGCGAGTAGTTTCCAGGGAAAGCGCCAGTTGGGATCCACTTTTCTGCCGGGTGCAATGTCGCCGTGACCAATAAAATTTTCCTGCGGAATTTTATACCGGACCTTGAGCGTGTCGAGCAGGATAAGCAAACTATTGAGCTGGGGTTCAGTAAACATTTCATAACCATTATTATCCAGTTCAATTCCAACACTCGATGAATTGATGTCCGAATTATTTCCCCACTTGCTCAATCCGGCCTGCCAGGCCCGCAGATAATCGTTCAGCATATGATGAACCGTTCCGTCTTTACATATAACATAATGGGCACTGACCTTCGACTGAATTGTGGTAAACGTATGCAGTGTTTCCGGGCACGCATTCTGCGCCGTATGGTGGATGATCACAAAATTGGGCTTTCGTAAATCAAAATTGACGGCTCCGATCCAGTCGCTGTTTTCCGTTGAAAAATAATTTGGGGGCCTTTCCTGTATCACACGACTCAGATTTTTTGTTTCCTTCCGGTATAAACGATTCGAGACCCGGTATGGATTTTTATTGCAGCAAAGTGAAATCAGACTCAACGCGAAAAGCGGAAGACATCGGGCCGAATGCCGGATTCCCAAAAAATTACCTAAATAATTATTCAGCATGGAGAATAAAATTAATTAAAAGTTCAACCGCCTCACATATTCCGCCGGTACTGACCGCCCACTTCATACAACGCGTGGGTAATTTCTCCCAGACTGCAATATTGAACGGTTTCCATCAAACGCTTGAAAATATTTTCATTTTGAACGGCTGCCAGTTTTAAAGCCTCCAGTGCGGCAACGGATTGATGGACGTTTGATTTTTTGAATAAGTTCAGGTTTTCGATCTGTGATTTTTTTTCTTCCGCCGTGCTGCGAATTATTTCAGCCGGCACCACGGTTTTCGATCCGTCTTTTTTCAGAAAAGTATTTACGCCCACGATCGGCAGTTCCCCGTTGTGCTTGCGACTTTCGTATACCATACTTTCTTCCTGAATTTTATTTCGCTGGTACATTCTCTCCATCGCCCCCAGCACGCCGCCTCTTTCTGTGAGCCGGTCGAATTCTTTCAACACTGATTTTTCTACGAGATCAGTCAATTCTTCAATTAAAAAAGATCCCTGAATAAAATTTTCTGTTTTCGCCGTTCCGAATTCGCGGTTGATAATTAACTGAATGGCCATCGCCCTTCGAACACTTTCCTCCGTAGGTGTCGTGATGGCTTCATCATACGCGTTTGTATGCAGGGAGTTACAGTTATCATAAATCGCGTACAAAGCCTGCAGGGTAGTTCGTATATCATTAAAATCAATTTCCTGCGCATGCAGACTGCGGCCGCTGGTTTGAATATGATATTTTAAAATCTGGCTCCGTTTATTCGCTTTGTATTTATATTTCATCGCCTTGGCCCAGATACGCCGTGCCACCCGCCCGATCACACTGTATTCCGGATCCATTCCATTGCTGAAAAAGAAAGATAGATTGGGTGCAAAATCATCGATGCGCATGCCGCGGCTCAGATAATATTCTACATACGTAAATCCATTGGCCAGTGTAAAGGCCAGCTGGGTGATTGGATTGGCGCCGGCTTCAGCGATATGATATCCGGAGATAGAAACACTGTAGAAATTCCGGATCTTATTTTCATGAAAATATTCCTGCACATCGCCCATCAGTTTCAACGCAAACTCCGTAGAAAAAATACAAGTGTTCTGTGCCTGATCTTCTTTGAGAATATCTGCCTGAACCGTTCCCCGTACCTGTTGCAGGGCCGACGCTTTCAAAGAATGGTAAACCTCCGCTGGCAAAACGTCTGCTCCGGAAATACCCAATAAACGCAATCCCAGTCCACTATGCGTTTGCGGCAAAACATCCGAACCATGGTCACGGTAAACGGGCATTTGTATGCCTTTCCATTTTTCATCGATGTACTCCTGCACGGCTGGCCAAAGTTCGTTTTCTGTTATATATTTTTCACAGGCCTGATCAATCGCCGCGTGCAGAAAAAAGGCGAGCACCACCGGGGCCGGACCATTGATGGTCATACTCACCGATGTTTTTGGATCACAGAGATCGAAGCCACTATATAATTTTTTGGCATCGTCCACCGTGCAAACACTCACGCCGCTATTACCCACTTTACCATAGATGTCCGGGCGCGGATCGGGATCCTCACCATATAATGTAACCGAGTCAAAAGCCGTGCTGAGTCTTTTGAATGGCTGACCGGCAGAGACATAATGAAATCTTTTATTCGTGCGCTCCGGGCCACCTTCTCCGGCAAACATCCGGGTCGGATCTTCGGCTTCCCGTTTCAGCGGAAAAGAACCGGCCGTAAATGGAAAGGAACCCGGCACATTTTCCTGTGCCTGCCAGCGCAGGATGTCTCCCCAGTCTTTGAACTTGGGCAGAACAATTTTCGGAATACGCGTTCCGGATAAACTGGTAATAAATAATTTTTGTGTGATCACCTGATTACGTATCGCATAAACATATTCATCTGCGCGATATGATTTTATTTTATCGGGCCAGTTTCTGATTAGTTTACGGCTCACCGGGTTGAGTTGATTTTCGAAATCGGTGATACGGTTTTCCAACGCCCAAACCAGCGATGGATCGCCGGATGATTTTTTAATTTCTTCCAACGCGCCGTTCAATTTATACAGGGCAGAGGCAATTGCGGACTGATCTTCCACCAACTGATTGTACTCATTGATATTTTCATGAATTTCACTCAGATATCGTACACGGGACGACGGAATAATGGATTTTTCCCAATGGCCTTTTATTTCCGGCGAACCGAGTTCAGGTAAAAAATTGGTACCCGATTTTTCGTCGGTCGTTTTCATCAGCCGCAAAAATAAATCCTGCGTACCGACATCATTGAACAAAGAGGCCGTAGTCGCAATCACGGGCAATTCATTGTCGGCCGCATTCCATAGCGCATGATTGCGTTTATATTGTTTGCGCACTTCAATCAGCGCATCGGAAGCCCCCGGCTTATCGGATTTATTAATCACAATCAGATCGGCATAATCGAGCATATTGATTTTCTCCAGCTGACTCGCGGCACCATATTCGGGGGTCATCACATAAACGGAGATATCACAAAAATCGAGAATAGACGCATCGCTTTGGCCCGTGCCGGCAGATTCCAGCAGGATCAGGTCGAATGCCGCTGCGCGGCAAATATCCAGCGCATCGCGCACATAGGTGCTTAGTGACACATCCGTTTCACGCGTCGCCAGCGAGCGCATATAAGCCCGTGGGGAATGAATGCTGTTCATCCGGATACGATCACCGAGTAAGGCGCCACCGGTTTTCTTCTTGGATGGATCCACGGAAATCACGGCGATCGTTTTTTCCGGAAAGCCCTGCAAAAATCGCCGGAGCATTTCATCGGTGACACTACTCTTCCCAGCCCCGCCGGTTCCGGTTATGCCCACTACCGGAATTTTATTTTTTGAAGGATGGATGGGGTTCGGCGTAGCGAATTCCCCATTTTCAGCATACGTAATCGAGCGGGCAATGCGGCGAACTTCTTTGTATTCGCCCAACGGCAATTTCCCGTTCCAGTTTTTTTCTGCCTGCCAGAAAATACCCGTTGGTTGTTGAATCGTTTTTTCGGTTTCCTGTATCAGGTCATCGATCATCCCTTCCAAACCCATCCGGCGACCATCATCCGGCGAATAAATACGGCTGATACCATGTTCTGTTAACCATTTTATTTCCGTTGGAAGAATGGTTCCGCCACCGCCACCGAAAATCCGGATATGCCCACTCCCGTTTTCATCCAGCAGGTCGCGGAGATATTTGAAAAATTCCAGGTGTCCGCCCTGATAAGAAGTGAGCGCAATCGCCTGCACATCTTCCTCGATGGCGGCTTCGGCTATTTCATGCACACTGCGATTATGACCGAGGTGAATTACTTCCACACCTTTCGACTGCAAAATGCGACGCATAATATTGATAGCTGCATCGTGCCCGTCAAAAAGAGAGGTTGCCGTTATAATGCGGAGCCGCTGTTTGGAGTGGTTCATAAAAATTCAGGCTGAACCATCAAATTTAACTTAAAAACGAAGACTATACGTTTCGATCCCGTTCGATCACATAGGTGCCGGCGTAGAGGTCGTGCAGTGACCGGTTCTGTGCATTGGAGAAGAAGGTAATGGCGTCGGCAATGAATAATACAAAAACAATTCCGTTGAGCCAGAGCAAAGCGGGGTTGGAAGAAGTGATCTGGGTATTATATTCTTTGTACGTCTCAACCAATTTTAAATCCCCCGAAAAATAGAATTTCAACATGATAATCTCGGAAATAATATTGGGCACGAGATGAAAACTGACCCTTCTCAATTCTTCCTGTAAAGTAATTTTCTGAAATTCATAGCCGACCACCTGTATTCCGACAGCCATTTTCCCCAGCGTGGCACCGAACCGATATTCCATAAAGGGTTTATAAATAATGGTGACCAGCGAAGTCAGGATAAAAAATAACGGCGTCTTCCAATGCGTCACGTTATAAAATGTAACCGGCACGGTAACAATCAGGATGAGGATGCCGTCTATTAATAAAGCTCCAAACCGCGCCCAAAATTTCGCGAACCGGATATCCATCTCCGGGAAAATCGACTCGTCTTGTGGTGTAACATTATCCATATATCCTGTTGGAGTTGAGCAACTAAATTAATGATCTTTCCTTCATAGCTTTGAAAGAGAATTTTATTTAATGCATATTGACGCCGAAGTTCATTTCTGGAAATATGGAAACGGGATCCAAAATCCGCTGGTGAGGGATCATAAACTCTTGCAGGAGCACTTTCTGCCGGAACAGATTCGTCAGAGTCTGCAACGCAATGGCATCGATGCCTGTATTGCCGTTTCCGCTGAACGGACAGAACTGGAAACGCGTTTCCTCTGCGAACTTTCCCTGACCTATCCGTTCCTGCGCGGAGTGATTGGCTGGATTGATTTATTTGATCCGGGTGCCGCAGAAAAACTAGAAGAGCTCCATATTTATGCTCCGATCCGGGGTTATCAGCTGGAGTTCGTGCAAGACCGCTTCCTGCCGGAATCCGTGATGCTTTCTTTGGCCCAATATCAATATACGCTCGATGTAAATCTGAAGGCCGATATCGACCCGGTGGCTTGCAGCCAATGGCTATACGCCCACCCGGCGCAGTCATTTATTCTCCAACAAGCAGGCAATCCGGTTACAAAAAATCCACCCGCCAACGGTTGGGAAGGGTTGGTCCGCACACTCGCGAAAAATAAAAATCTTTCCTGTAAACTGTCGGGATTCATTCCCCGGGGAAATCAGAAAACCTGGAAGCCCGCTGATTTCTATCCTTTTCTCGATATTCTTTTTGATGCCTTTGGAATAGAAAGACTTTTATTCGCGAGCGACTGGCCCTTCCTGCTGCTATCGGGTATGTACGTGCAGTGGAAAAGTCTGCTGGAGAAGTATACAGAAAAATTCCTTCCGGAAGATCGGGATAAACTCTTTGGAGAAAATGCCCGGCGCCTTTATCGCCTGTAAAAAATAATTTCGATTAATCTTTGTATATGAAATTACGATTGCCCCATTACCTGGTCCTTTGTTTTTCTTTATTCTATTTATCCGCCGCACAGGCCCAGGCCCCAATGGCCGCTGATCCCTGGATTATTTCAGCCAACGCACCGGATCCGGCCAACTATTATGGCGTCACGGTTGCTAACGGTATGATCGGCATCGTTTCTTCTCCGAACCCTTTTCAGGTAAAAGAAGTGGTATTGGCGGGTGCCTATGATTTATATGGCCGCGGAAGAGTGAGTAATTTTTTACGCAGTTTCAATCTGCTCAACATGCGTTTTTCCATTGATGGAACGAATGTATCCGCCGGCAACATTTCATCGATGAAACAAACGCTGAACATGCAGCAGGCAAGCTTCACCACATCCTTCGACTTTGGCGACAAAGCGTCCATCCGTTATACCTATTACGCGCTTCGTCAGTTACCCTATACCGTATTGATGGACATTACCATCGAGGCAAAAAAAGATATTGAGATCATGCCGGCCAGTGTGATGGAAGCGCCGGATGCTTTACGTGACGTACAGAATTATTACAATGAAATCGACCGTCCGCACGTCGTGATTTCTTTGCTGACATCGACAGCCAAGAGTCCGACGGGCAAACTACTCATGTGCGCCTCCAATTCCTTTTTATTCAGCGAGCCGCACGGGCAGGAGCCCCGTTTGATCCATGAAATGTGGGACAACAACATGCACCTGCTAAAATTCACCCGGAAAATAAAAGCGGGGGAGCATTATCGTTTTTCTATTGCCGGCTCTTCGATCACCTCGGCACACGATGAAGACCCACTGAATGAAGCGGAGCGATTAACCATTTTCGCCAAACTACAGGGCGCCGACCGGCTCATTCAGTTCCATGAAAAAGCCTGGGATGAACTTTGGAAAACAGATATTCAGGTGGCCGGCGATGATCAGTCGCAGCAGGACATTCACAGTATGCTCTACCACTTATATTCCTTTACGCGGGAAGGCACGTCGTTTAGTCTTTCGCCGATGGGGTTGAGCGGACTCGGATATAACGGTCACGTATTCTGGGATGCCGATCTATGGATGTTCCCGGCATTGCTGGTATTGCATCCGGAATTAGCGAAGTCGATGGTCGAATATCGTTTTGAACGATTGGAAACGGCCCGCAAAAACGCTTTTTCGCACGGTTATAAAGGCGCCATGTTTCCCTGGGAGAGCGCTGCCAGCGGAGTGGAAGAAACGCCGGTCTGGGCACTCAGCGGACCGTTTGAACATCATATCACAGCCTGCGTGGGACTGGCTGCCTGGAATTATTACTGTGTTACACAGGATAAGACCTGGCTACGGGAAAAAGGCTGGCCCATTATTTCTGCAACGGCCGACTTCTGGGCGTCCCGTGTGGAACGCAACGGGCCGGGCCATTATGATATTAAAAATGTGGTGGCGGCGGATGAATGGGCCGAGAACGTCGACAATAACTCGTTCACCAACGGAGCAGCAAAAGTTTTGCTGGAGCACGCGACGGAGGCGGCAAAAATTCTCGGACTGGCGGCTGATCCCGACTGGATGCAGGTGGCCGGAAATATTCCGATCCTTCAGCTCGGTGACATTACCCGCGAACACAGTACCTATAACGGCGAAGGGATCAAACAGGCAGACGCCAATCTGCTGGCTTACCCTTTAAAACTCATTACCGATCCCAAGCAAATCCGCCGCGACCTGTTATATTACCAGTCACGCGTTCCCAATCAGGGCACTCCCGCCATGACCCAGGCGATTTTTGCGTTGTTATATGCCCGGCTCGGACAAGGAGATTCGGCTTTTCATTTTTTCAAAGACGCTTATATTCCCAATCTGAATCCTCCTTTTCGCGTGATTGCAGAAACCAAGGGTGGAACAAATCCTTATTTTGCTACCGGCGCCGGAGGTATTTTACAGTCGGTCATCATGGGATTTGGCGGACTCGATATCACGTCGCATGGTATTGTGCAACTGCCGTCCAAACTGCCTTCTGGCTGGAAATCAATTACGATTACCGGCGTGGGAATAGAGAAGAAAAATTATACTGTTAGATAAATTTTAGTAATTTTATCCCGATTGTGAAAAGAATTGCTGTCATATTTCTATTGGGCTTACTGCTGTTTAACTGGGTCGGGTACGAGCTGTATACCGCCATCCTCCAGCATCAGGCAGATAAAACGTTGATCGCAGACCTCGACCAAAACAACTATACCGACGCAGAACTCATCTCCATTAAGGTACCTTCTGTCCATCTTTCTGGTTATGTCAATTCAAAGGAATTTGTACGGGTAGATGGCAAAATAGAAATCGAAGGAATTCAATATAATTACGTCAAACGCCGCTTTACCGAAGATTCACTGGAACTGTTGTGCATTCCAAACAAAACGGCTACCCGTTTACAAACGGCCAGGGATGAATTTTTTAAACTCGTGAATGACCTTCAACATCCGGGTCAGTCTAAAAAATCAGAGCAGCATAACAATTCTTTCAAAGGCTTTTGTGCCGAATATTTTTCCGAAATAAACGCCTTTGTCCTTGCAAACAGGGCCAGCGTGTTATTGAAAGCAACAGAATATTATCTTTTGCATATTCCGGTTGTTCATCTTACACGCGCCGGCCAGCCTCCGGACTTCGCTTAACCTGCATTTATTCGTGCAGCGATTCCATTTACCCATCGGGTAAAACTACTCCGTTTTCAACAAGACCATTTTCATGAAATATTATTTAGTTGCTTTTGCGACGATCGCCATCGCGCTAGCTGGTTGCCATCGCAAAACAGATTACGAGGCGGTTTTCAAAAACCCTCTACTCTATAGTAAAACTGTTTATCAGTTAAATACGGTGGTGATGGGCAATAATTTTAGTCCCATCGTCGCGTCGCGTAATTACACCTACGCCAATATAGCGGCCTATGAAGTGATTGCCGGCGGCTACCCCGCAAAATATAATTCCCTTACAGGCCAGCTGCGGGGATTGAAAACAGTACCCGTACCGGAAAAAGGAAAAATCATCGACGTCGAATTTGCCGCGCTGCTCGCTTTTTGCAAACTAGGGGAAGCTGTAACATTTCCGGCGGGAAGTATGCAGGAATATATTGACAGCCTGAAACAAATGGCGGTAGATCACGGTATGCCAGCAGAAGTTCTAGACAACTCCATTGCCTATGCCGATACGGTGGGCTTGACCATTATGAAATGGAGTAAAGAAGATCATTATCTCCAAACCCGCGGTGCCTCTGAATATACCGTGATGGATTCGCCGGGCCGATGGGTTCCGACACCCCCCGCTTATTCGTCGGCCGCCGAGCCACACTGGCGTGAAATCAGACCGATGGTGCTGGATAGCAGTTCAATGTTTGGAGTGCCCCAGCCTTTTCACTTTGATATGACTAATAAAAACAGTGATTATTACAAACAGGTAATGGCATCAAAAAATGCGATTGATAGTCTGACCGTTGACCAGGCCCAGATTGCTGACTTTTGGGACGATAACCCATTCAAATTAAATGTATCCGGGCATCTGATGTTCGGAACCAAAAAATTTTCTCCGCCCGGCCATTGGATGAGTATCGTGGGCATTGCAGCAGAAAAAGCACATGCAGATTTTCCTACAACGGTGACCGCTTTTGCTATTACTGCTATTTCATTATTCGACGCCTTTATACAGTGCTGGGACGTAAAATATCAGTTTAATACGGTGCGGCCTGAAACAGTGATCAATAAATATGTAGATCCAAACTGGCGCCCGCATTTACAAACGCCTCCCTTTCCCGAATATACCTGCGGGCATTCCACCGGGTCGGCGGCGGCGGCAGAAGCACTTACGAGTGTGTTCGGTGACAATTTTAATTATACTGATACCACTGAACTCGAATTTGGCATTGCGAGCCGTTCTTTCAACTCTTTCCGTGATGCGGCGAAAGAAAATAACCTGGCCAGATTTTATGGAGGGATTCATTTCCATCATTCCTGCCTGATTTCAACCGAACTCGGTAAAAGTGTCGGAGCGCTGGTGGTGCAAAGACTAAAAATGAAAAAAGTTTAATCAACATAATCTATCCAAATCAAATACGATCACCATTCAACCTTTCTGTTTATTTCTTAACCAACAATTAACTGCGCAATGAAGAAGCAAACAATTTTTAATTTAATGAACATCCTGATTGGCTTGCTTTGCCTGTCAACTGTGACCCAGGCACAGACAGCAGACGACGCAATCATGATGGGTAAAAAACAATGGTGTAACGGCGTGACTTATATGCATTCCAGCTGGAATAAGTATTGGGAAGGAACCTACAAAAGGGAAAATAAAAATCTGGGTACCGTAAGCACGCAATCCCTGATGTTGATGAGTGTATACGGCATTACCGACAAACTGAATGTGATTGCCTCGGTGCCGTATGTGTGGACCCATGCTTCTGCCGGCACATTGCAGGGCATGAAAGGATTTCAGGATATTGACGTGGATGTGAAATATCAATTTTATACAAAAAAAATCGGCAGAGGAAAATTATCGCTGATAGCGGTTGGCGGACTGAGTACCCCGCTGCACAAATATGAAAATGATTTCCTGCCGATGTCCATCGGGCTGGGTAGTACGAACTTATCTGGCAGACTGACGGTAGATTATCAAAAAGGAATTTTCTTCGCAACTGCGTCCAGCGCCTATGTATGGCGAAGTGATGTTACCATCGACCGGACATCCTATTACACCGACCAGATTAACTATACGAACAAAGTATATATGCCCAATCAGTTATACAGCAATCTGAATGTGGGTATCCGGAAAACAAACCTGATTGCAGAAGCCGTGCTGATGAACACACATAC
>JAYWCS010000241.1:0-4956 GCA_043780315.1 Bacteroidota bacterium
GGAAATATTGAATTTCTGGGAAGAAAAGACGATCAGGTAAAAATTCGCGGTTATCGTGTGGAAACGGGAGAAATAGAAATATTGCTGAGTGCGCAAAAAGGGATTCAGCATGCAGTCGTGATGGCCCGTGAGGATAGTCCCGGACAACTTCGACTGATTGCCTATCTCGTTTCTGCAACGAGAGAAAAAGATACCGGCAGGATCCGTAATATATTAAAAGAACATGTACCCGATTATATGATTCCTGCTGCATTTGTTTGGATGGATGAATTTCCAAAAACCAGTAGTGGAAAGGTGGACAGAAAATCATTACCGAAACCCGACATCAAACGACCCGAGCTGTCCGTAATGTATAATGCTCCGGCAACCGAAATTGAAAAACTGCTGGCTAATTTATGGGCCGGCCTCCTGCAAACAGAAGGCATCGGAACCGATGATCATTTTTTCGAGCTCGGGGGAAATTCTCTGCTGGCTGTCAAAACGGTGGCTGAATTGCGACTGAAACATCAACTCAAACTACCTGTTACGAAATTATATCAGTATCCCACGATTGCCGGGATCGCAAAATATTTAACGGAAGGTGACAGCGCACAGAAAAAAGAAAAAAAACAAAAAACCACCACCTATCAGGAAGATATTGCCGTGATCTCGCTGGCTGGTCGTTTTCCCGGCGCTACCACCGTAGAGGCATTATGGGAAAATTTAAAAGAAAATAAAGATTCGATTTCGTTTTTTTCTAAGGAAGAACTGGATCCCTCCATTTCTGCGGATATAAAAAATGATCCGGATTATGTTGCTGCCCGCGGTATCATCATGGATGCAGATAAATTTGATGCGTCATTTTTTGGCATCAACAACAAACTCGCCGACCTCATGGATCCGCAGCAACGTGTGTTTCTGGAAATTTGCTGGGAGGCCCTTGAAAAAGCAGGTTGCATACCGGGGATTTACAAAGGATCAATTGGTGTTTTTGCCGGCACCGGAAATAATAGTTACTACCTCAATAATGTACATAGTCGCCGTGACCTGGTGGAAACTATGGGTGCCTTTCAGGTAATGACACATAACGAGAAAGATTATGTGGCTTCGCGTGCGGCTTTTGTGATGGACCTTAAAGGCCCGGCCGTTAGTGTTCACGCAGCCTGTTCAACTTCTTTACTCGCCATAGCTCAGGCGGTCGATAGTCTCCGCAACGGTCAGTGTGATCTCGCCCTCGCCGGCGGCGCTTCCATCACCGCTCCGCTCATCAGCGGTCATCTCTATCAGGACGGCGCAATGCTGAGCCGCGATGGACATTGCAGACCTTTCGATGCAGACGCAACGGGGACCGTTTTTAGTGATGGGGCCGGAGTCGTGGTTTTAAAAACACGATCTGCAGCAGAACGCGACGGAGATAAAATATGGGCGCTTATCAAAGGTGTTGGAATAAACAACGACGGGGGAGGTAAAGGAAGTTTTACTGCTCCGAGTGCAACCGGTCAGGCAGGTGCCATACAAATGGCCATTGAAGATGGCAACGTGGATCCCTCTACACTAAGTTATATTGAAGCTCATGGAACGGCCACCCCGCTGGGTGATCCGATCGAAATCGAAGGGCTGACGATCGCTTTTGGCAAACAGGGAAAAAATCAGTTCTGTGCGATCGGTTCAATAAAAAGTAATATCGGTCACCTGACCGCAGCTGCTGGTGTGGCAGGCTTCATCAAAACCGTGTTGGCGCTGCATTATCAGCAGCTGCCGGCGTCACTGTATTATAATCAGGCCAATCCACATATCGGATTTCAGGATTCACCTTTTTATGTAAATAAATCGTTGCAGAAATGGGAGTCAGACTCTATCCGCCGGGCGGGCGTCAGTTCATTCGGTGTGGGCGGAACGAACGTGCACATTATTCTGGAAGAATATAAAAATAAAATTCACCTCTCTGGCAAAAGCCGTCCATTTCAACTCATCACCTGGTCAGCCAAATCGGCATCTAACCTCGATGGATATGCGCAAAAACTAGCGGGACATATTCAAAACAATCCGGCAATTCCGTTGGCCGACATCGCTTTTTCGCTGCAAACAACGCGCGCGGATTTTAGAAACCGCCGGTTCATCGTCGCCTCATCAACCGAATTGCTTGCAGAGAAACTTTTATCCGCCGCTTTACCGGCAGAGTCGATTCATTTGGAAGAAACCAGCAGCGATTTGGTTTTTGTTTTCCCGGGGCAGGGGTCGCAGTATGTAAATATGGGATTGGAACTTTATCAGTCCGAGCCGGTATTCCGCGAAGCCGTGGACGCCTGTGCTTTGCTATTAGAATCTGATTTGAAAGAAGATATCCGGCGGGTGATATATCCCGAACAAACCGGTGAGGCCGCCAATCAGAAAATAAATAATACGCATTATGCCCAGCCCGCGTTATTCGTGATTGAATACGCGCTGGCCAGACTATGGATGAGCTGGGGCATACATCCATCGGCCTTTGTTGGACACAGCATCGGCGAATTTGTAGCCGCCCATTTTGCCGGCGTATTCAGTCTGAAAGACGCCCTTCAACTGGTGGCTGCCCGGGGTCGTTTAATGGCCGAACTCGAAAGCGGCAGTATGCTGAGTGTTCGCGCGTCAGAGGAAACCATTCAATCCATACTTCCAGCAGACATTTCGATCGCAGCAGTGAACAGTCCGCACTTAATGGTGGTGTCCGGTCCGACTCCTTCCATCAACAGTTTCTCCGAACAACTACGCGAAAAAAATATTCAGCATAAATCGTTATTCACTAGTCATGCTTTCCATTCTGCAATGATGGATCCTCTCATCGTCCCTTTTCGGAAGCTGGTAGAATCTGTTACCCTGCACGCGCCGCTTATTCCGATTTTTTCAACAGTAACCGGTAAAGAAATGACGGAAAAAGAGGCTACCGATCCGGGTTATTGGGCCGCCCATTTAAGAAGCACCGTAAAATTTTCCGCAGCCGTGCTCGAAGCGATGGATCGCGGATTTACGACGATGATTGAATCCGGTCCGCGTAATGTGGCCAGTACCCTGATCCGCCAGCAGGGAAATGCCAAATCCGCCAGAGTTGTAAGCAGTCTGGAGGCCCTGGAATCTCAAACTGATTATGAATCCATCCTCAAAGCAGCCGGGCAACTTTGGATGTTCGGATTGCCGTTCGACTGGCACGCGTTCTATGCAGGCCAGCAGCGACAACGTATTGAATTGCCCACCTATGCTTTCGATAAAATCAGGCATTGGGTGGAACCGGCAGAAACACCTGTACAAAACATTCAGACAATAAACCTCCACCCTTCTTCTCCGGCCACAGAAATACCGGTACCACAAACCAACGCGATGAGAAAGCAACTATTGATCGAAAAATTAAAAAATATTCTGGAAGAAGCTTCCGGAATTGAAATGGCTCAGGCCGACCCGCAATCGAGTTTCATCGAAATGGGAATGGATTCCTTGCTGCTCACGCAGGTGAGTCTGCTGATCAAAAAAGAATTTTCGACGCCGGTAACTTTCCGGCAGCTAAACGAAACCTGTAGCACACTCGAATTACTGGCCGACTACCTGGATCAGAAAATGCCCGCCGCTGAGCCAGTGGTTGTTCAGCGTCTGCCGGCAAACGTTCAACAGCAACCAGCGGTTAATATTTCCGGTGCACCGGGTTCTGCAATGAATTTAATTTCCCAGCAAATCCAGCTGCTGGCACAACAGGTTGCCATGCTGAGTGCCGGCGCGCCGCAGCCGGTGGCCGCAGTGAAACCCTCCATCAAAATGGTTCAGCCGGCGTTGTCGGAAGTGAGTGCCGAAGAACTCGTAGAACTAAAAAAACCGTTTGGCGCAACGGCGCGTATTGAAAAGCACGCGACGCAGCTTACCGAAAAACAGCAGCATTTTCTGGATCAGTTTACACAACATTACAATAAGAAAACAGCCGCCAGTAAAAAATATACGCAGCAGCATCGCAATTATATGTCAGATCCCCGGGTCGTGACGGGTTTCAAACCACTCACCAAAGAAATCGTTTATCCCCTGGTGGTGAATCGTTCCAAAGGAAGCCGGATCTGGGATCTGGACGGAAACGAATACGTAGATGTATTAAATGGCTTCGGTTCGAATTTCTTCGGTTACCAGCCAAAATTTGTTACGGATGCACTCAAAGCCCAGATCGACGCTGGTTATGAACTCGGGCCACAGCACGAATTGGCCGGGCCGGTTTGCAAGCTCATCACTGAATTTACCGGCTTCGACCGCGCGGCGCTTTGTAATACGGGATCTGAAGCGGTGATGGGCGCCATGCGTATTGCCCGAACCGTAACGGGCCGTTCCCTGATCGTTGCTTTTTCGGGATCCTATCATGGCATCATGGATGAAGTGATTGTACGGGGCACAAAAAAATTAAAAACCTTTCCCGCAGCGCCCGGTATCATGGGCAATTCGGTGCAGAATATGCTGATCCTCGACTACGGAACCGAAGAAACGCTAAGGATTATACAGGAAAGAGCGGAGGAAATTGCGGCTGTTCTGGTCGAGCCGGTTCAGAGCCGACGACCCGAATATCAGCCGGTGGAATTTCTGAAAGAACTGAGAAAAATCACGGCACGCTCCGGCACCGCGCTGATCTTTGATGAAGTGATTACCGGCTTCCGAATGCATCCCGGTGGTGCACAGGCCATGTTTGGCATTTCGGCCGATATCGGGACTTATGGAAAAGTGGTCGCAGCGGGGATGCCCTTTGGCGTGATCGCAGGAAAAAAATTATGGATGGATGCCCTCGATGGAGGTACCTGGCAATATGGGGATGATTCCATTCCGGAGGCAGGGGTTACCTATTTTGCAGGTACCTTTGTACGCCATCCACTCGCCTTGGCAGCGGCCAAAGCTTCACTCGAATACATGAAATCGAAAGGGCCTTCGCTGCAGGAAGGATTGAATGCCAACACTAAGAAACTGGCGGATGCCATGAAT
>JAYWCS010000242.1:0-4069 GCA_043780315.1 Bacteroidota bacterium
CCAGAAAAATAAAAGTCTTTCCCGGTTTGCCATATTGATTTTGCTGGGAATAAAACCCATCAAAATTTTGCTGCAGATCAGGATAAAAGGCCCATGGAATAAAACAACAGACGATCAGCAGGAGAGCCGCTGCGATGCCGGTATAGGGGGCGTATTTCAAACGTTTGAATTTTTCAGGTCTGCTTCCACTTTGCCTTCATAAGTTTTTTCGGCTGGTCCGCATAGCCATATATTCGAATAGGAATTGTCGTCTTGACGTTCGTATTTTACGACCAGTTTGCCACCTTTCGTGTTTATAGTTACATCGTTATATCCCACATCGTTGTGATGACAAACAAGGGCGCAGGCCGTAACGCCCGTTCCGCAGGAAAATGTTTCATCTTCCACGCCCCTTTCATAGGTTCGCACAAAAAGTTCATTATCCCCTTTTTCCTCAACAAAATTCACATTAATTCCTTCTTTCGCATATGGTTGACTGTACCGAATTTCAGTGCCTGTTTTAATAACGTCCATATCCATCACATCGTCCACGAACCGGACGTAATGAGGGGAACCAGTGTCAACAATATAATCTCCGTCGATTTCTTTATATCCCCGAACATCTTTCATTTTGAGACTGATGATATCGGACCCGGTATCAATTTCTGCATCATGCTCTCCGTCGCTTGCCAAAAAATGATAAGATGTTTTATGGATACCGAGATCGTAGGCAAAACGTACGATGCACCGGCCACCGTTTCCACACATGGAACCTGGTTGCCCGTCCGCATTGAAATATTGCATTTCAAAATCATACCCTTCTTTTTGATTCATCAGCATAAAACCATCTGCTCCAATGCTGAATCGCCGGTCGCAGAGATGGGCAATCACGGCTTCTGTAAATCCCGTAAAAGTATTAAGGCGGTTATCAACCAGTATAAAATCATTGCCAGTACCCTGGTATTTTGAAAATGGAATCGTCATGGGGTGCAAAGATAAAATTAAACAGGCATGGAACGTATCCGCTCAAGTGATTTTTCAATAAGGCGCTCAACCGCCAACAAGCCATTGGACGAAAATGTTTGATTGATCCGGTTGGCTACAATCACATTCAGACTCAGACATTGATGGCCGAGGAGCTGGCCCAGTCCGTAGATAGCGGAGGTTTCCATTTCAAAATTACTGATCCGGTATGGACCCAAACGAAAACTGGACAGGCGATTGATGAGGTCCGGGTGCCGCAAACCCAATCGCAGGATTCTACCCTGGGGGCCATAAAAGCCTGGACAGGTAATGGTGATACCCGTAAAATATCCTTCCGTAAAATATTTCAATAAAAACCCCGATGCCGAAGCAATCGATGGTTGGGCGATTTGCTGGTGCAGTTGTGTATAGGTTGTGAATGCCTGCAGGATTTCGGTTTCAGCACCCCGGGCTTCGGTTCGGTAAAAATTCAGCAGATTGTCGATGCCGATTCCATGAGTGGAAGCAACAAAGGAGTCTACCGGAATTTCTTGCTGCAGTGATCCTGAAGTTCCCAACCGGATAATTTGTAAGCGGGTGAGTGTTGGCTTGATCGTTCGGGATGCAAAATCAATATTCACCAGGGCATCCAGTTCATTCATCACGATATCGATATTATCGGTGCCGATGCCCGTGGAAATTACCGTAAATCTTTCCGATCCAATATAACCGGTATGAGAAATAAATTCGCGGTGTTGTTGTTTGATCTCGATGCGATCGAAATATTTACTTACAACGGCTACCCTGCCGGGGTCGCCGACTAAAAATATTTTATTCGCTAGTTCGTCCGGGCGCAGGTCGAGGTGATAAATGGCCCCGCGGGTATTGATAATGAGTTCACTTTCTGCTATGCGTTGCATTTCAGCGGCGTCGGTTTAGGCAAATTAATCCGAATATACTACTTTTGGCCGTTCTTATCCGGTTCCGTGGCCGAGCGGTTAGGCAGAGCTCTGCAAAAGCTTCTACAGCAGTTCGAATCTGCTCGGAACCTCCAAACCTGCAAACAATTTTTGCGGGTTTTTTTGTTATGATCGTCAAGCAACAGAACACGTTTAATGTACGCGTTTATGGAATTTTAACCGGCCCTAACCGGGAGGTGCTCGTGTCGGATGAATTTATCCGCGGAAATTATTATACGAAGTTCCCCGGAGGAGGGCTGGAATTCGGAGAAGGAACGCGTGACTGCCTTAAACGTGAATTTATGGAAGAGATGCACCTGCAGGTTCAGGTGACGGACCACTTATATACCACCGACTTTTTTCAGATGAGTGCATTTAATCCGGAGCACCAGATTATTTCCATTTATTACCGGGTCAAGGCACTGGAAGAAATAAGGGTTCCGCTGCGCACAAAACCTTTTGATTTTGATGAAGGCCAGATGGAAGTTTATCGCAAAACCGGCGAAACAGAAACTTTTCGTTTTATTCCGTGGAAATTTTTTTCAGCCGAATCTGTTCAGCTGCCGATTGATCAGGTAGTAGCAAAACTAATCCGTTCGGTATAATTTTTGGATCAGCTAATCAATGGCTGTCCGTTTTTTATCACGCCCATAACAAATGTGCTCTGCACCTGTGCGATATTTTCTACCTGCCCGAGTTTATTGACATGGAAATTATAATAATCGTCCATGTTGGCGGCAACCACTTTCAGCATGAAATCGAAGGCTCCTGAAATGATGTAGAATTCGATCACTTCCGGCATCTCCTGCAGGGTTTTAATAAATTTACCTCCTGATTTTTTGTTATGTTCTTTCAGAGAAATATAACAAATCGCCATCAGGCCTTTATTGATGCGGGAGTGGTTGAGCAGTGTGGCATATTGAAGGATCACCCCTTCGTCCTCCATTCGCTTGATGCGTTCATGGACCGGTGTGGCACTTAAATGCACTTTGGCCGCTATTTCACGAACCGTCGCCTTGGCATTTAACTGTAAATAACGCAGGATAGCCTTGTCTTTTTCATCCAGGGGTAAAACCGGACTATCCGCTTGTTCTTTAAACTGTTCTTTTTGCATGTGATAAAGATGATTTGTTCTTAAAAGGTACATATAAATATCGATTTGTTCTATAATTTGGAATAATATCGATCGTCTTGTTCTGTCAATATACCTTTACGGTATAAAATAAATATTATGCCGACAAAAACAATGAGTATTGATCTCAGTCTTCCGTATAAAGTGAAGGATATGAGTCTGGCTGCCTGGGGCCGTAAAGAAATGCGTTTGGCCGAAGCGGAAATGCCCGGTCTGATGGCCCTTCGTGCCGAATATGGTAAACAAAAACCATTGAAAGGGGCACGGGTAGCGGGTTGTTTACATATGACCATTCAAACGGCTGTGCTGATTGAAACCCTGATTGAATTGGGTGCCGAAGTGCGCTGGAGTTCATGTAATATCTTTTCTACGCAGGATCACGCAGCCGCAGCGATTGCCGCTACCGGTGTTGGTGTTTTTGCCTGGAAGGGACAGAGTCTGGAGGATGCGGATTGGTGTATTGAGCAGACATTATTCTTTGGCAGTATCGACCGTCCATTGAATATGATTCTTGATGACGGTGGGGATCTGACAAATATTGTTTTGGATAAGTATCCGGAGCTGGTTCAGCACATCAAAGGTATTTCAGAAGAAACCACTACGGGCGTTCATCGTTTATATGAAAGAGTTACCAAGGGCACGCTGCCGGTTCCTGCTTTCAACGTAAATGATTCGGTTACGAAATCTAAGTTCGACAATAAGTACGGTTGTAAGGAAAGTCTGGTGGATGCGATTCGTCGTGCGACTGATGTGATGTTGGCGGGTAAAATTGCAGTGGTTGGTGGATACGGTGATGTTGGTAAAGGTTCTGCACAGTCCTTACAGGGCGCTGGTTGCCGTGTGATTGTAACAGAGATCGATCCGATTTGTGCTTTACAGGCAGCAATGGACGGTTTTGAAGTTAAAAGAATGATCGATGCTGTAAAAGAAGCGGATATCGTTGTAACGGCTTCTGGTTGCCGCGACCTGATTACCGAAGATCATTTCCGGTTATTGAAAGACAAGGCAATCGTTTGTAATATCGGGCATTTTGATA
>JAYWCS010000243.1:0-4997 GCA_043780315.1 Bacteroidota bacterium
ATTTATTGATGATATCCTGATCCGGAATCTGGTGACGTTGCAATTCAATAAAGTAATCATCGCCGAAAAGGTCGAGCCACCATTTGAATTCGGTTTCTGCTTTTTCTTCGCTCTCTTTTAAAATCATTTGTGGCACGTAGGCGCCAATACAGCAGGTGGTGGCGATCAGTCCTTCGTGGTACTGTTCGATCAGTTCCTTATCGATGCGTGGATATTTGCTATATAGTCCTTCGATATATCCCAGGGAAGTGAGGCGGATGAGGTTTTGATAGCCGATTTTATTTTTCGCCAGCAGGACCTGGTGATACCGGGCATCTTTTTGTTCTTTGGTGAATGTTTTCCGGTGCCGGTCGGCCACTACATAAAACTCGCATCCGACGATGGGTTTTACTTTCAGCGTACCGTCGGCATTTTTATGTTTGTAGGCTTCTGCCACAAAACTAAATGCGCCGAACATATTACCATGATCGGTGATGGCGAGTGCGGGCATTTGATCTTTGACGGCTTTGGCATAGAGATTCGGGATGGAAGCGGCACCATCCAGCAGGGAATATTGGGTATGAACATGAAGATGGGAAAAATCGGGCATCGGCGTGAGTGGTTGGACATGCAATTAACAAGAAAAAAGCCGGTCTGGTTTTAATGGGGGGAAGTTGTTTACAATGATTGCTTCGTGGTTGATGGTTGAAGGTTGATGGTTTTTGGTTTTAGGTTGATGGTTTTTGGTTGAAGGTTGACGGTTTTTGGTTTTAGGTTGATGGTTTTGGGTTGACGGTTTTTGGTTTTAGGTTGATGGTTTTGCCTTTTCCGCCTGGAAATTTGTATCTTCAAACGTCCACTATCAAACCATAAATGAAAAATCGATTCATTTTATTAATCCTTTTCACCAATCTTGCCGGATGCGCTGTTTTCCGGCCCGGAAACGGTAAATCAGACAATTTGTCGGCCAATTCGGCCAAAACCCCTTCGGGAAAACATAGCCAGATCAATTTTATACAGGACATTAGTACGGATCCGTCTCTCAAAACCACAGACGTGCCGGTTAATGAAAAAAATTCCTCCAAAACAACGGTTCATACCTACGAGAGCAGCAATTATGATGCGCTGCGGTTCAAATATGCCATATTAACCAATAGTCCGGTGGAGGAAATGACCAATCAGAAGCTGCTGTTTTTCATGGACCAGTGGTATGGGGCGCCCTATCATTATGGTGGTAATGGCCGTGATGGCATTGATTGTTCTGCTTTTGCGTCTCTATTGCTCGCGAATGTATATGATGAGAACGGGTTGCCGCGCATTAGTTCCGACCAGTACAAATTTACCCGCCGCATAACCAAGAAGGACCTCAAAGAAGGAGACCTCGTATTCTTCCACACCCTTGGTAAGGGCCATCGGGTTACACATGTTGGCGTTTACTTATATAATAATCGTTTCGTACATGCGTCAATCGCCGGGGTCCAGATCAGTGATCTGGGAGAAGGTTATTACCGGCAGCATTATGTGGGTGCCGGACGGGTGATTTAAATAATGACAAGTATTACCAAATCCTGTCATTTAGCCACTTCAAAACGTAAAGTCCTGTTTATTAAGCGTCAGATGACTGACAAGTCTTCCCATTTAACACGGTTTAAAAGGATTGGTACAGAATTTAGTGTACTTTACTGTCCCCCAAGCAATGGGCGAAAATAATTTTCACTTAAATTAAATTTATACTGTCATGGCTAAAAAGTTAGCGATCTCTCCAATCGCAGGTACGAAAAACAGAGTTTTTGTAAAACCTGCGCCAGCTGAAGAAAAGACTTCCGGTGGTATTATCATTCCGGATACGGCAAAAGAAAAACCACAACGTGGTGAAGTGGTGGCCATCAGCGATATCGACGAAGACGGTAAAAAACCCGTAGTGAAAGTAGGCGACGTTGTTTTGTATGGTAAATACTCCGGAACGGAAATCAGTTTCGAAGGCCAGGATTTCCTCTCCATGAGAGAATCAGATATCATCGCAAAATTCTAAATCAAAAATGAAAAGCGGAAAGTGAGTGAACGTTGAATGAAATAGATTCAGCAAAGCAACTAAACCTTTCCAAATTTCTTATTTCTCAAATTCTCAAATTTAATACAATGGCTAAACAACTTTTCTTCGACATCGAAGCAAGAAATAGAATGAAAAAAGGCGTGGACATTTTGGCCAACGCAGTAAAAGTTACCCTCGGACCAAAAGGCCGTAACGTGGTAATTGAAAAGAAATTTGGTGCACCCCAGATTACAAAAGATGGTGTAACCGTAGCTAAAGAAATCGAACTGGAAGACCTGATCGAAAACATGGGTGCCCAGATGGTGAAAGAAGTGGCTTCTAAAACCGCCGACATTGCCGGAGATGGTACAACAACGGCTACTGTACTTGCGCAAAGTATCATTAGTGAAGGATTGAAAAATGTTGCTGCAGGTGCCAATCCAATGGATCTGAAACGCGGTATTGACAAAGCAGTGATTGCTGTTGTTAATAATTTAAAAGCACAGTCACAGACTATTGGAAATGATTCTAAAAAAATCCAGCAGGTTGCTTCTATCTCTGCCAACAACGATGAGACGATCGGTAAACTGATTGCGGAAGCATTTGGAAAAGTAGGTAAAGAAGGTGTGATTACTGTTGAAGAAGCTAAGGGTACCGATACGACGGTTGACGTGGTGGAAGGTATGCAGTTTGACCGTGGTTATATTTCTCCTTATTTCGTAACCAACAGCGAGAAAATGGAAGCTGAGTTGCAGAACCCTTACATTCTGATCTACGATAAGAAGATCTCTGCAATGAAAGATATTTTGCACATCCTCGAGAAGGTTGCCCAGGGCGGTCGTCCTTTGTTGATTATTGCAGAAGACCTCGAAGGGGAAGCGCTGGCTACCTTAGTTGTTAATAAATTACGTGGTACGCTGAAAGTGGCTGCTGTAAAAGCACCAGGATTCGGCGATCGCAGAAAAGAAATGTTGCAGGATATCGCGATCCTTACAAAGGGTATCGTGATCAGCGAAGAACAAGGTTACAAACTCGAAAATGCTGACCTCAGTTATCTTGGTTCGGCAGCTTCTGTTACGATCGACAAAGACAACACAACGGTTGTTGGCGGAAAAGGAAAGAAGGAAGATATCGTTGCCCGCGTCAATCAGATCAAGGCACAGATTGAAACCACTACTTCTGACTACGACAAAGAAAAATTACAGGAACGTCTCGCCAAATTGAGCGGCGGGGTAGCGGTACTTTATATTGGTGCGGCAACTGAAATGGAAATGAAGGAGAAGAAGGACCGTGTGGACGACGCCCTGCATGCAACAAGAGCTGCGGTGGAAGAAGGTATCGTTCCAGGTGGTGGAGTTGCTTATATCCGCGCTATTGAAGGCCTGGATAAACTGAAAGGCGCAGTCAACGAAGACGAAACAACGGGTATGCAGATTGTAAAACGCGCTATCGAAGAACCCCTTCGTCAGATCGTTCACAACTGTGGCATCGAAGGAAGTATCGTTGTACAGAAAGTAAAAGAAGGAAAGGGAGATTATGGTTTTAACGCCCGTACAGAAGTGTATGAGAATCTCTTCAAGGCAGGTGTTATCGATCCAACCAAAGTAACCCGGATCGCCTTGGAAAATGCCGCTTCAATTGCCGGTATGTTGTTAACCACAGAATGTGTGGTGGCCGACAGACCGAAGAAAGAAGAAGCACATGCACACCCAGGTGGTGGTGCACCCGGCATGGGCGGAATGGATTATTAATTCTACGAGCCTTTATAAAGGAAAACCCTCTTGCGTTTGCAAGGGGGTTTTCTTTTTGGGTCCGCCTTACCCGTTTAGTTAATGATATGCTATTCACTCTGATTTATAACAAGTTAAAACACTGGTTATTAAGATGTTAATTGAATTAAAACCTCATCTTAGGGTTTACACTTTATTACCTATCTGAAAAATTTGATTCATATTCGGGTTCTGATAGTAGTACCTACAATTTTTTAGCATTCAACCTTATTTCTTAACCCCTTAACAGCCCGCAAGGAGGTCTGCAGCCATCGGCTTGTCCTGTATGATAGGTTTTCTGCCTTCTTTGGTATTTGCTCATACCGGTGAAGACAGCTCCGCGATTTCTGGCCGCCTTTCTTCACAATATATCAATGCTATCGGCAGTCGTTCGCAAGCAATCAGTTCTCAGATTGATGTAAAAACAGTGCAATATCTTGACCGATTAAAAGAGCAGGAACTGACCCTCCAGCAACAACTGGCAAAAATAGACGCCAATGCGGCTGCCCGGATCTTCAGTGGATCTGAACAGGAATATGAAAAAATACAAAGCCAGTTAAAGAATAATTCAGAAAATGTGCTGAACGGATACGGACATGATATACCCGGAATAGACAGCGCCATCACCTCACTGAAGTTTTTACAGCAGCAGTTGGCCGGATACAATATGGGCACAGGTCTTCAGCAGTACACCAAGCAGGCATATTATTATTCCCGGCAAATGAATGATTTGAAACAGTCATGGGATGATCCTTCCAGAGCTGAACAAAAAGCGATGACCCTTTTAAATAAGTATAAACCTTTTCAGGATTTCATGCGGAAAAATAGCCTGATCGCCGGATTGTTTAATATACCCGATGAATACAGTACGGCCGGGCTCGCCGGTTTGCAAACCCGTGATCAGGTGCAGCAATTAACGCAACAGCAAATGACGATGATGGGGCCTGGCGGAGGTAACACCGCGCAGCAAAACATCGCAAACGCTCAATCGAACATGACTACACTTCGCCGTTGATACCACCCAGGCCATCTCGATCGCCAACCTAAAATATATTTATGATTGTTTAATCAAAGATCATCTGGGCAGTATCAGGGATGTGCTGACCACTGAGCAGCAAACCGATCTGTATGCGGCGACGATGGAAGCGGCCGCTGCTGCAAAAGAAGATGCCTTGTTTAGCAACGTCTCGGCGACGTCAGTAAATAAACCAGCCGGG
>JAYWCS010000244.1:0-2433 GCA_043780315.1 Bacteroidota bacterium
TGCAATCAGACACTCATTTAACCATCGGGATTTATTCAGCACCCGCAGATTGGCAACTGCCGAGAGGCTGTCAACATAAGAGCTTGTTAGTGGCAGATCCGTGGACTCGATTGGAATATTTTGTCGTAGCCGGCGCTGAATGGATTGCTCAGTAAGAAAACGACCCGGGTCGAACAGACTAAATCCATTATCTTTTTTATCCTTAAAACGGATGATGTATTTTAATTCCTGCGCAGGCAAATGCTGAAAAAAAATGATGCCCGTTAAAATAAAAAAAAGTAAACGCAAGCGAATTAATTATGGGAAACCATATTAAAAGTAAGTCCATATCCGATGGTGACCCCGGATGGATATTGGACATTGGGGGATTGATAAACGGTGTTGAGAAAACGTTTATAGATCAGGCCGATATTTTTTCCATAAACTTCTGCACTATACACATTTTGTATATAAGAATTGTCGGGCGCGGTAAATACTTCATCGGCTTCGTTGACCGTAACGGACTGCGGAATCGTTCCGGCCAACACGTTATAGGGTAAACCGGTATTGGCATAGGTGTAATTCCATCCATCCATAAACGTAACAACCGAATCGTTTTTGGTATCTATATGGGCGTTGCCCGACCAAGATAGTCCGTCCTGAACAGGGGTAATCATTTTTATAAACCGCAGGTTGTTCTCCACCACTTCCACCGAACCGGCCAACGGGGTGACCATAAAAGCGATCGAAGGCGTCCATGGAGCCAGCTCATTGGTATCGCTCAGGTAGCGGACTACCCGAAAACTGGGTCTTCCCAGGTTATCGGCAATGCTATCCTCAACCACTTCTTTTGCGTGATAACTAATAAGGGTATCCTGAGATCCGACATTGATAAATTTCAGGGAATCCATCCGGTAAATAATATAATTCCCAATCTTCATCGGGTAGTAGTTTGCCGGGGTATCCGTAATCAGAGGGTTTGACTTATTGCAACCGAAAAAACAGCAGGGTAGAAAAGTGATGATATAAAAAAGGTGAAATTTTCTTCTCATTTGGGGAATTGATAACAAATCAGAACGTAATCTACTATCATTTATTGCCAATATAAACTCGTTTTTATTCAATCCGTTTTATAAGGGAAGCCGTAAGTAGACAGAATGGCGAAACAATTGATTTTCCTGCTGATAATAATCCTGTTACTGCCGGTTTGGGGCAAATCCCAGGCGATGGATAATTCGTTTGTATTTAGAAATATTTCATCCGACAAATATTTCAGAATCAATTATGAAAACGATTTTTTTACGGCTTCCGACCGGGACTACACCCAAGGGATTTTAATTGAAAAAGTGAATCCGGCATTCACCCGTTTCCCCCTTATGAAACTACTCTGGCATCCCTCGAACAGCGTGATAAATTACGGGTTGGCCATTGAGCACAACGCCTATACGCCCAACGAGATCGACCGGTATGCGATACAATATGGTGACCGA
The DNA here is from genome assembly GCA_043780315.1 of Bacteroidota bacterium. GTDB lineage: Bacteria > Bacteroidota > Bacteroidia > Chitinophagales > Chitinophagaceae > Puia. The sequence continues at coordinate 1,470 of JAYWCS010000244.1, forward strand.
CCCTTTGCCGGAGTACTGTTGTTTAAAACTTTCCTGATTGCTGAAAATTTTGCAAAGCATCTGCGGACGAGTGTTTCCCTGAGCACCGGAATCATTGGTCCAGCCGCGGGAGGAGAACAAATGCAACGGACCATTCATCACTGGATCAACTATACACAGCCACAGGGCTGGCACAATCAGATTCAAAATAATTTGGCGTTGAATTATCAGGTGAACGCAGAAAAAGAACTCTTTCAATTTGAAAATCATTTTTCTCTCTCCGCAATCGCCTCCGCGCGACTGGGTAGCTTAAGCGATAAGCTGGCTGGCGGATTTACTGCGATGTTGGGTAGTTTCCAATCCCCTTTTCATACACCCCAATCAAAACGATCTTTTCAATGGTATTTGTATGGCCAGCTGGCCGCCAATGCGGTTGCTTATGATGCCAGCCTGCAGGGCGGGTTGTTCAAGCGGTCGAGTGTATATACGATTCCGGCAACATCGGTAAGTCGCTGGACGCTTCAGAATAAATTCGGCATTGTACTGGTTTTTCATGCATTCTGCCTGGAATATTACCATACCGGAACAACACAGGAATTCAGTAGCAGTATTTACCACCGAACAGGAGGATTACAAATCGGATTCGGCTTTTAAGATGGATTAATTATCTTTGCCTTTTTTCCGTGAAAAAACTCCTGCCAGCTTTATTTTACTATATAAGTATTCCCTTTATTTACCTGCTGGCAATACTGCCGTTCCCCATATTATATTTGCTATCAGACGCCATATATATTTTAATGTATTATGTATTGGGATACCGGAAAAAAGTGGTTCGTCAGAACTTATTAAAATCTTTTCCGGAAAAATCAACCGGGCAGTTACAAAAAATAGAAAAGAGATTTTTTCGTTATTTCTGTGATCTTTTTCTGGAAACTTTTAAAACGCTGACGATTTCAAAAGCGAACATGGTAAAACATTGTTCTTT
>JAYWCS010000245.1:0-6249 GCA_043780315.1 Bacteroidota bacterium
CAAACGGGTTCAAATCGTCACCGACCCAAAATCGCTTCAAATGCAGGCCAATCAAGAATTTCAAAGAACTAATTATATTCTAAATGAGACGGTATTGAAATCGCATATAAAACCAACAATCAAAGGAACAACAACGCTAAATCAATATGAATGACTAAAACGGGTGTGACAGCATGATTTTAATCAGGAGTATATAATTCAACAGGTATTTCAGCTTTTCTGTGTTTTTTACGACCACTTTTCCACCGGTTATATCAATTAATTTTTCTACTCTGAAATCGCTCAAAGTTCGAATGAGTGATTCAGTAGCCGTGCCCACGAATTGTGCGATTTCTTCCCGCGAAATTTCTATGGGCATGACCTGCTCTTTCAGATTGAATTTGCCGGCTATATCGACGAGCGCCGTGGCCACCCGCTTTCTTAGGGAACTGTATGCAAGATTTAACAGCCGCTGCTCATTTCTTTCTCGTTTTTACTGATGATGTGTATGAATTTTAAAGCTATACTGATATCATTATACACCATCTGTAAAAAATCGTCTTTTGGAATGGCCAGGATTTCAGCATTTTCTATGACCACGGCCAAGTCGTCGTACGAAGGATTATCGAGTATGGCTGAATACCCAATAAAATCATCTTTGCTATAGTCGTATGTCTGATGCCGGAGCGCAGATTTATTCAGCCTGACTTCTACAGCATTCAGCAATTCTATTTCTTCAAATGTTTTGGGAATCATCCGCGCCCATTCCCATTCCTTTTCTAAAATCAGTCCTTTCAGTTTTTGCCGAGAGAAATATGAAAGGGTTATATTCAGTTTCACGGTTTCTCCGGATAAGATACAGCACACCATAACCGTCCAGTTCGGGCATCATGATATCACAAATGATCAGCGAGGGTCGCTCCCTGAGTGCAAGCACGACACCCTTTTTACCGTCCTCTGCCATCATTGTTTTATAACCGGCCAGAACCAAAATCTCGGCAGTATTTTCCCTGATATCTTTATTGTCGTCTATGACTAATATGGTTGCATTCATAAACTATCTGTTGTCTGGTATTGAAAATATGATGGTGGGCGCCCTACCTAGGGTGCTCCTGAGTGTAATCGAGCCTTCTAGCAGATCAATATATCTTTTCACAATGTGAAGGCCCAGTACCGTGCCCTGAATATTCGTGGCATTTCTGCCTCTGAAAAAAAGAAGAAAAAAAATGCTCCTGGTCCTCTTCTGAAATGCCCGTGCCTTCATCCCGTAAAGTCGTAAAGATTTTATTATCCCTCATTTCACTGCTTATCCGGATTGCTCCTGAATCTTCTGTGAATTTTATTGCATTGGAAATAAGGTTGAACAGAATATTCCTGATCAGATTTTTGTGGCTCACGATTAAATGCGGAAGTCGGCTGTAAGAAATGATTTTCTGACCTGCCTTGAGTGCCGGACTCATTTCTTCTATAGTATCACGGATCAATTCCTCCAGGCTGAATTCGTGAAGGTGAACGCATATCTTTCCTTCGTCCAGTTTCCCGAGTGATAAAAAATCTTCCAGCAGATCGTTCAGATACTTCACGGAATTTTTTATTTTTTCAATATGCCGCGCCCTTTTATCCTGGTCGGCTGAACTGGTATACTTATCGATCAGTGACGCAGAAGAAAGAACGGTGCTCGGTGGGGTTCTGAATTCATGGGAGGCCATCGAAACAAAACGGCTCTTAATTTCATTCAGTTGTCGCTCCTTATTCAAAGCCTGGTTTAGTTCGATCTGATATTGTTCCAATCTTTGTAATGCTTCTTTGAGGATAGTCGTTCGTTCTTCCACTTTTAGTTCCAGGTCAATGTTAAGTATACGCATTTCGTCCGTCACTTTTTCCAATTGTTCTTTCTGGAGTTCAATATTTTCTTCAATTTCTTTCCGGCGGGTAATATCAATGACAAAGGCGATCACATAGCGTTCTTCATCCTGGACGTAAGTACTCAGGCTGACTTCAACCGGGAACGTCGTTCCATCTTTATTACCGCCCTGCAGGTCGCGGTTATAACCCATTTTCCGGTTTTCGGGTTTACGATAAAAAGCGTTGCGGTGTTTAATATGAATATCCTTCAGCGACGGGGGTATCAATACTTCAATCGGCTAACCTTCCAGTTCTTCGGAGGTATAGACAAACATCTGGGAGGCAGAAGGGTTGATCATGATAATAGCGCCCTGGCCATTGATAACCACGATACCTTCGGTCGCATGTTCAAACAATGACCTCAGGAGAACCAGCATATTCCGCATCCGAAATGATTTACTCAAAATTAAGGATGTCTCAGAACTGCAACAGTTTTTGCTCAATGGCAATAGCTTTTGGAAACAGGTGTGTGTCTTCCAGAAATTTATGTTGAAGCAGGTTATGGTATGCTTCTTCCAGCTTTTTATAATGGACGAAATAGTTCAGGCAGGCGTTTTCAGGTACTGTAAATTCATTCGTCACCATTTTCAAAGCGTTCAGCAACTTTAGTATTTGCCGATGCTCCTGTTCCATCTGGTGAAGTGGTTTTCTCAGTGTCCGGACAAACAGATTCCCGTAGGGCTCTTTTCTCCGGTAAGCTGCATCAATCTGTTTGATGTAGGGAAAGATAATCTCATCTTCATGGCGGTTATGAATAGTCAACAACCCCGTTAGTTTCGTAAATAGTTCAGTCACAACTGTCAGTTCCGGATATTTCTCCCCGTGTCCGATGGTAAACGACTCCAGTGACCCGGCAAGCGGCGGGATCTGCTGATAAATATAGTTATGATGAATATTGCTGATCAGGTCGACCAGAAAATCTATTTTCCATTCGCCAAACTGAAGATTGTTGGAAACTATCAGGTTTCTTGCTGAATCCCGGAGCTCGGCCATTAAAGCCGCGGAATCAATCCCCTTCGCCTCGCAGGCTGATTTCAAAGACATATTTCCGGCGCAGCAAAAGCTGAGCTGGTATTTCTTAAATACCTCTGCGGCGCGATAATTATTTTTTACAATCCCGCTGACAGGGCTGTCCAATTCATCCATTTTTTTCTTTTATGGTAAACCGGACAAATATATTTTTTCACGGAAATCATTTAGATGATTTTAATCATGGGCGGCGATGTTACTTGTCATAAGCCAGTATACATTCTTAAAATACTTTTGAGGCTCAAATCTTTTAAATGGATAAATCAGACGATCGGCAGGATATTGAAAGCGATCAGGCTTTTGACCGGAACTTCAAGCCCCGGGGCGCAATTGCCTTTTTTTTATTGCTCATTTTGCTGGGACTGGTGATCTGGTATGGGATTTATTTTTTAATGCTTGAAAGAATATAAATCTGATATATGTCCACCTTAGATCCGGAAGAAAAAAAAGTAATCGGTATTACGGGAGCCTTGCTGATGCTGTTCATTTTTTCAATCTTATATGCGCGGGGCCGTAACAATGAACTCCCCGAATGTCTTCCATTCGACAAGGCTTACCTGGAGCCAAAAATCACGCAGCTGGACGAACGTACGTTCCAGGTTTATGCCGTAGCTCAGATGTGGCAGTTTCAGCCGAACCAAATCGTTATTCCGGCAGGCAGCGAAGTAGATTTTTTTGTTACTTCCAAGGATGTAGTGCACGGGTTCAATATCAGTGAAAAGAATGTGAACATGATGGCCATATATGGAAACATTAATAAGACAACAGTAAAATTCGAAAAACCCGGAATATATAAGATCATTTGTCACGAGTACTGCGGTGTGGGCCACCAGGCCATGCAGGCTGAAGTGATTGTAAATGAAACACCCATTAAATAACCAACTACGCCAACTACCCGTATGCAAATTTCAAAATCTTTAAAACGACTTATTTATTGGGAACTGGGAATTCCGCTTGTATTATTAACGATCGGTATTTACCATGGCCTGATGCAAACCATCTACCGTGCCGGCGTTATTCACCAGTCGTCTTTTGCCCACCTGGACTATTATCAGGGCCTCACACTTCATGGGGTGATCAATGCGATTGTACTGACTTCTTTTTTCGCCGTGGCTTTCGGTCATGCAACGATAACGTATTATTTGAAAAGAGAACCTCATAAATGGGTGGCTTGGCTGAGTTTCTGGCTGATGACTGTCGGCACCCTCTTGGCGGCCTGGGCGATGCTTTCAGGAAAAGCTTCCGTGTTGTACACTTTTTATCCGCCTTTAAAAGCTCACCCGCTTTTTTACCTGGGTGTGGCTCTCTTGATTGTCGGATCCTGGGTGCCACTGTTTAGCTGGGCAAATATTTATGTGGCATGGAAAAATGAACATCAGGGTACCAAGACACCATTGGCGGTTCTTGGTACCCTGATCAATTTTACCATTTGGTTTGTATGTACGCTGGCTGTGGCTTATGAAGTCCTGGTATTATTGCTCCCTTGGGCGATGGGCTGGAAGCCAACGGTAAATGTTACGCTGGCCAGGACCTTATTCTGGTTTTTCGGTCATGCCCTGGTTTATTTTTGGCTCCTTCCTGCTTACACTATGTATTATACGATGCTGCCAAAACTTGCAGGCGGGAAATTATTTTCGGATCTCGCCGGAAGAATTGCTCTTTTCCTTTTCCTGGTGCTTTCCATACCCGTGGGTGTTCATCATCAGTTCAGTGATCCTTCCATCTCCCGGGGAATTAAAATGTTTCAGGGATTATTGACGTTTGGTGTTGTCGTTCCCAGTTTTATCACAGCATTTACTTTGTCTGCGTCCCTGGAATATGCAGGAAAGAAAAGAGGTTCAAAATCCTTACTTGGGTTTTTTGGCAGACTGCCTTATCTCGATGCGGGTCGCTACCTCTTTGCATATTTGATATGCGGCCTGATTCTGTTTATTTTCGGCGGACTCACAGGCATCGTGAATGCTTCCGGCGTATTGAATGCCGTCGTGCATAATACAGCCTGGATGCCGGGTCATTTTCATATGACCGTCGCCGGTCCTGTTTTTCTCAGCATCATCGGAATGAGTTTGTTCCTCTATAGCGGTCTCTCGGGTAAACCTGTTTTTCTACCCCGCGTAAATGTGATCATTCCATACCTATGGGTAATTGGCATCCTTATATTTTCAACCGGACTTTCCTGGGGTGGTTTGATCGGAGAACCCCGGCGAACCAACCTGGGCATGAGTTATCTCAATCCAAAGAATGAATTGTTTACACCGGAATGGGTACCGACCACTACGCTGGCTTTGGCTGGCGGGATCATCATGACTTTCGCTGCGCTTTTATTCTTCATCGTTTTTTTTGGAACCATGTTCAGGAAAAAAACAATGCAGGGTTCGCTGGACCTCCCCGTTTCCGAAGCCCTGCATGATGAAAAAATAATTCCGCTTTTCGATACATTTAAACCCTGGCTCATTATTATGGGGATCATCATCCTGCTGGCCTATATACCGGCCATACTGGATGCCAATAAAAATCCGGGACCGGGAGCTCCGCCATTCACACCGGCGAACCCTGTTCCTGAAAAAATCAATACAGCGCAAAGTCCATACAACCAGTAATCATGCGCATTCACCACGAAATATTACCATGAAATCGGCCAGTACTTTTTATTTTTTTGTTGCAGGCGTGATTATTTTACCGTTCACCGTTTTCGGAATCACTCAATGGTATGGATCACATTACCTGCGGCTGCCGGTGCTGGGACCTGAAAAACATTTCGTGGGCAATTTCAAATTTAGAAATCAACGGGGTGAGGAAATCATTCGTGCAAGCTGGGCGGATAAAATCATTGTTGCCAATTATTTCTTTACCAGTTGTCCATCCATTTGCCCAAAACTTATGAGCGGCCTCAGGAAAATCCGGAGCCGTGAAACAAAAAACGTACTGATTAATTCATTCACCGTCGATCCCGTGAGGGATAGCATAGGCAGGCTCAGGGACTATGCTGAAAAACACGGAATACCGGACGGATGGCAACTCTTAACAGGCGACAAGATCAGCCTATACCGATTTGCAAGAACCGATCTGCTGATAGATGCCACAGATGGAGATGGAGGACCGCAGGATTTCATTCACAGCGATAAACTTGTATTGATCGATCCGCTGGGGCAGATCAGGGGATATTATACTGGTACCGATGAAGCAGACCTGAACAGGCTTACCCGTGATATTGATAAATTAATTATTGAATTCAGGTCAGTAGCGTCTCGTTTAAACTAGAAGATTTTCAATTGGTTATATAAAAGTTCTTTGACATCTTGATTGTTTTTCTTTTGAAGTAGTTGATTTATAGGG
>JAYWCS010000246.1:0-3198 GCA_043780315.1 Bacteroidota bacterium
GAATCCGGAATATCCGAGGGGCCGCAGAGTTGAAACAAAAACTGGCTGAAACGGAGATGCTCGCGTTGCGTTCGCAGATGAATCCGCATTTTATATTTAACTGTCTGAGTGCGATTGATAATCTCATGCAGACCAATCAGGCCGATAAGGCCACCACGTATCTGAACCGTTTTGTGAAACTGATCCGGGCGCTGCTGGAGAACTCGAAAAATAATGTGGTATCCTTTCACAAGGATCTTGAGACGCTAACGCTCTATCTGCAAATGGAGCAGTTTCGGGCGGGGAATAAGTTTTCGTTTGATCTGCAGGCAGACCAGGAACTGGTGAATGGGGATTATAAAATTCCGCCGTTGATTGTGCAACCCTTTGTGGAGAATGCTATTCAGCATGGCCTGCTGAATCGGGAACTGGGCGAGCGGAAGCTAAAAATTGAGGCGAGGTTGCAGGGCGATTATATCCGGTATCGGATTTCGGACAATGGGGTGGGGCGTACGATGGCTGCTGATATAAAAAAAAGAAACCGGCCCGAGCATATCTCTTATGGTATTCAGATCACCACTGAAAGGCTGCAGCTGCATAACCATCATACCAAGGAACAGGATATTATCATTACCGATTTATATGAACAGGGAAAACCTGCCGGCACGCAGGTAGATGTGCTGATCCGGATTGATCATTAAATAAATAAGAGACCATGATAAACGCCATACTTGTGGATGATGAAGAAAGCAGTTTGAGTTCGCTGCGGGAAAAAATTCTGCGCCATTGCCCGCAGATCAATATCCTGGCAGCCTGTGATAGTGCCAAGGCCGCAATTGAAAAAATTGACAATTTGCATCCGGACCTGGTCTTTCTCGATATTGAAATGCCGATCATGAACGGTTTTCTGATGTTGCAGGCGTTGCAGTTCAAAACTTTTGAGCTGATCTTTACGACGGCTTACGATCACTATGCGATTAAGGCAATTCGGTTTAGTGCGCTGGATTATTTGATGAAGCCCATTGAAGTGGAGGAATTGAAGATGGCCGTTGCTCGGGCTGGAGAAAAAAAGGAACATCATCATACCAATCAGCAACTGGATTTGTTGCTGGAAAATATGCTGGCCAAAAGAAATCCCCATCAGCGGATCGCCATCCCCACGGGCGACGGACTGCAATTCGTACCGTTGAATGAGATCATTTACCTGGAGGCGAATGTTAATTATACGTATTTCTATTTGACAGGGAACAAAAAATACATCGTTAGCCGGACGATGAAAGATTTTGAAGAGATGTTGCCGGCCGAAACTTTTATTCGGATTCATCACTCGTATATCATCAATAAAAACTTCGCGGAGAAATATATCCGCGGGGAAGGGGGGCAGGTGGTGCTCAGCAACGGCGTGATGCTTGACGTGGCTAAAAGAAAAAAAGCAGAGTTCCTGAAAGCGATCGGGTTTTAGGCTGTTTTTTAAATCCCGTTTGACCAGCCTTCCTGCAATCCGCTGCATCGGGAAGAACAGTATCTGATGTTGCCCAATCACTGGGTATAGGCTCTCATATCATCTACCGGAGGAATACGTTGCTATTACACTTGGAAAAAAGATCAAACCTACCGGGTCACGGATAAAAACAGAATAATGGAAGAAAAGGTCCTGGATGTTTTTCGTCAAAATAAGCGCTGCTACGGCACCACAAGGATTGTTGATGAGCGTGGCAACCAGGGTGTGAAACTCAGCCAGTATAAGGCCAGAAAGATACTTCCCCGCAATGGACTCAAAGCTATTCAGCCAAGGTCGTTCGTTCCGAAAACAACCAATAGCCGCCATACTTACCCGATCAGCCCGAACCTGTTAAAGGAGAGACCGGCACCTGATGCTGTAAACATGGCATGGGTCGGGGATATTACCTATATCCCGATGATCGATGGCAGCTTCCAGTATCTGTCCGTATGGATGTATTTATTCTCCCGCAAAATTGTTGGCTGGGACCAGAAGGATCATATGGGGGGAATCGCTGGTTAACTCTTCTCTAAAAAAAGCAACGAACAACAGGAAAATAAAACCCGAGCTGTTGATTCATTCTGATCGTGGTGGACAGTATGCGGGAACTGAATTCCGGCAAATAGTCAATGGTCACAAAATGTTGCAAAGCATGAGCGACGCTGATAACCCGTAGGATAACGCGTATATGGAATGTTTCGTCAGCAGGTTCAAAGCAGAGTTGCGGAAAGGTGGCACTTTTGAGAACGCAGAAGATTCCCGGAGTAAAAATTTCGAGTTTATTGAAATGTATTACAATCCCAAAAGATTGCATTCCTCGATTGGCTATTTATCACCAAACGCGTTTGAAAACAAGCAATAACTGTATGCAAAAATCACAACGCAGAATCTTATTATCGGTAAACCTGAGCACACCGAAGAACCCCTAAAACTTTCTGTCAAAGAACTTTTCATGCCCCGATACCGGAAATATTCCTGGCAGGTTGCACCTCAGCAGAGCCTGCTTCCGCTTGTTTCCGGCAAAATAAATATATTCATATTTAGTATCAACGGATCAAATTTAAAACCGCTATAACTCAATGTTTATAGATATTTGGAGCGAAATAGAAATAAGAAAGTTTAAAGAAAAAAAGAACCAAAAAAAGAAAGAAGAAAAGGAATGGGCTTTGCCCATGAATCTTTTTGATTCGGTTTGCCAAGGCATCGGATCAAAGCATATCTTCTGAACTGACAACCTTGGTTCAATAGTAAAACACATTTATTAACCTCAGAGACTACTCTGTCCGGATAAATCGACACACCTCAGGTAGCGTTCATTGGGAAGTTTTCTGTTGTGGACTTTTGAGGTTTTGTTCCCATGATCTAATTTTTATTAGTGAATATTCCGGAAACACTCCCTTCAGATACTAATTTAGTGATCCACTTCAGGTTGACATTTTACAGTAACTTATTACGCCTATGCACTGGATATCCTTGATCAGTATGACCACCAGGCATTAGAGATACAATCCACCACGCCAATGGGGATATTTCAGATTGTCTGCTCAGCAGCAATGCAGGCTATTAAAAGCTTGAAGAATAAGTTTGGAGGCAGCGCTCTTTTCGGAAATGAAAAGGATGATTCATTTCAGGGATCCCTGGCTGTAATTTATCAGACCTTCGACGGCCACAAACCGATAGCTGCCTTTCTGCTTAAAGGGTTCATGAAAAAACGGCAT